>JAHEZC010000151.1 GCA_023251275.1 Parafilimonas sp.
TTTGACGGTTGTAGTTTCTATCCAAAGCAGAAAGAACCCTGGCTCTTGCCTGCTGTTCAAGCTGCGCATCTGTCTTATTCAAAGAACTGTCTTTGCCTTTGTTTTTATCACGCTGGTCCTGTAAGTCAGCAAATCTTTCAAGAGTCATAAATTTTAAACGCTTACGCCATCTTTCTGCTCTTTCTGCCTCAGTTGTTGCATAAGAAAGCTTATCCCCATCCAACTGCACTGTTTCATGTACAGAAAAATCAAAAGGCTTGCTCAGAATATCTTTATAAATAGTGATTATTTCATTTAATCTGCTTAGATAAATAGTGGCAGCAGCAGGATAAAAATGAATTTCCGCTCCATGAATCTCATCGTCAATTTCGGTTTGAAACTTTTTTAAAGCATCTATATCCTTCTCGATCAAAATAGTTTTATCAGGATCAAGTGAACTTAGATATTTATCGAATACCTGCTTCGAAAAATTATCGTCTATGACTTTCGGGCTATAATGTTTTTGTTCGAGGATAGTTCCTATCGTTGTCAATAACTGTTGCTGTTTTGAAGTAACATCAGTAAAATTACCCGTCCTTGCTTTAAAAGCCCAAAAAATAGTACCTGATAAAATTATCAGTAAAAAGGGCAGCACTTTCCTGCTCATCATAATGCGAAATATTTGTTTTGACATTTAGAGTTTCAAAAATACACTAAAAAGAAAATATAATTTTATCGTCATTTCTAATTAACAAAGGTTTTGAAAGATATACCCGTGATTTGGTAAAACGTAATTTATTGGCTGAATGTTTTTATTGGCTGATAGTTTTTTATTTTTGCCGAGGTTAAACGGAGGTTGTAGCTCAGTTTGGTTAGAGCGTCAGATTGTGGCTCTGAAGGTCGTGGGTTCGAAACCCATCAATCTCCCTGCAAAAAATCCTGCGGATATGCCCTGCAGGATTTTTATTGTATGCATGTTTGTAAAAAGTATCAATTTCCCATTTCTTTAAAATTTCCCAGGCACTGAACTGTGTTAATAATAATGTAATTTTCTGAATGAAAATATTATAAATGTTGCATGCGGTTAAACTGGATTAGCGTTTGCTTCGTCATATTGCCATTTATCAATTTTATCATTTTTCAATCTTCCGCTGCAGGAAATTTGCGTTTTAAATCTGATGCGTACAAAAACAAATCCGCAGATGAAAAAATTTTTACCAATATTAGCAGGTTTCATCTTTCCAATAATCATAATAGCTCAGGCCCCTGGCGGATTTCAGGGTCGCCAGGCTGGAAATCAGAATATGAATGCGGGTCATTTTTACGGTAAAATTGTGGATAGTAAAACTAATAAAGGAATAGAAGCAGCAACCGTCCAATTGATTGGGAACAGGTTTGACACGACAACAAAAAAAACAAGAGAAGTCATTCTCTCTGCAGTGCTTACACACCCTAATGGAGATTTTAGTCTTGAGAATCTGCCAGTCTTTGGAAATTTCAAATTGCATGTTTCTGTTATTGGATACAAAGATTATACACAGCAGATTTCATTTGATTTAAAATCCGGACGAAGAAATGATGCAAATAACAGTGCTGCAGATCAGCAGGACCGGATGCAGCAAATGATCGGGATGATTGATAAAGATCTTGGAAATATAAAAATTGAAGCATCCGAAGCAAATCTTGGTAATATAACCGTTACCGCTTCCGCAAAACCTTTTTTTGAAATGGGGGTTGACAGAAAAATATTTAATGTTGATAAAAATATTGTGAGCACAGGACAAACTGCCACTGAAGTAATGAAGCAGATACCATCGCTTAATGTTGATATTGATGGTAATGTCACCCTCCGCAATGCAACCCCGCAGCTTTTTGTAGATGGCCGCCCCACCACGCTTACACTGGATCAGATACCGGCAGATATTATTGATAAAGTTGAGCTGATAACCAATCCATCGGCAAAGTTTGATGCTTCGGGAGGCAATGCAGGTATCCTGAATATCGTACTGAAAAAAAATATAAAGACAGGGTATAATGGAGGAATAAGAGCAGGTGTAGATTCAAGAGGCAAAATAAACACAGGCGCTGATATTAATTTTCGTCAGAATAAACTGAATTTCTTTTTAAACGGAGTATATAATCAACGTAAATCAAAATTCACATCTCTTACAGACAGGGATAATATCAGCGATTCACCGGGTTATGTCCATTTAAATGATAAGGGCATCAGCGACGGGTATTTTTCATTTATCAGGGGTGGAATGGATTATTTTATTGATAACCGCAATACGATTTCATTTACCGGTAACTTTAATCGAGGCAGTTTTACAACAACAGACGATCAGCTTATTGATTCTTCTCTCAACTCTGTTTATATCTCACACAGCGATCGTATAACCAATTCAAAATCCAATTTCAGGAATTTGGGCACTCAACTCAGCTTTAAACATAATTTTGAAAAGAATGGTCACGACCTTACTGCAGATATCACCTACAACAAAAGTAAAAACACGAATTCATCTTATTATCAAACCAACACTTTTAATCCGGACAGTTCGCCCAAGTACAACCCATTTCTGCAGCAGACAACAGGCAGCGGAGAAACAAACAATCTGATCATTCAATCAGATTATGAAAACCCTGTTGATGATAATCATAAATTCGAAGCAGGGGTGAGGGCAGCAATAAGAAAAAACACCAGTGAAAGTATTCAATCCTTTTTTAATGATTCTACCGGCGAATACATTAATATTCCTTCGATAAGTAACAACTATAAATTTACAGATGAGGTATATGCCGCTTATGCAACCTACACATTCAAAACAAAAAAATGGAATTACCAGTTGGGCTTGCGGGCAGAAAGCTCAAATTATAATGGAACCTTGCTTGGCAAAGACTCTTCATTTAAAGTAAGTTACCCAATCAGTTTTTTCCCGAGTGCTTTCATCACCTACCGGATAGCAGATAAGCAGGATTTCCAGCTTAACTATTCAAGGAGAATCAACCGTCCTAACTTTTTCCAGCTTCTTCCCTTTGTTGATTATTCTGATCCGCAAAACCTAAGTGTGGGTAATCCGGGTCTTAAGCCTGCCTTTACCAATTCCTTTGAATTATCTTATGACAAAGGATACAGCAAAAATGCCAATTTTCTCGCAACCATATATTTCAAGTATTCAACAGACTTAATTACCAGGTATCAATACATTGGTAAAAGCCCGATCAATCCCGGTGATACAGTTGTATTTAATACTTATGCAAACGCCAACAGCAGCGTGAGTTATGGATTGGAACTTACCAATAAAAATACTATTGCCAAAATTTGGGACCTGACGTTGAATCTTAACTTATATAATTCTAAGATCAATGGCACAAATCTCGAAAGTGATTTAACAAATCAACAGGCAAGCTGGTTTGCAAAATGGAATAACAATATCAAGCTGCCGAATAAATTTTCCATACAGTTCTCGGGAAATTACCAGTCAAAAACGGTATTACCTGTTGGGGGTGGCGGTGGAGGCCGTGGTGGCGGCAACTTTTTTGGGGGTGGCAATTTTGGAACCACACAAGGATATATATTTCCCAATTATAGTTTTGATTTAGCATTACGGAAGGAATGGCAATGGAAGGGAGGTAACAGCGCTTCGGTTACACTCAGTATGAACGATATTTTCCGGACTTCTATCTCTAAAACTTACTCCGCGTCACATTATTTTACACAGGTATCAGAAAGAAGGAGAGACCCGCAGGTATTACGTTTGAATCTGAACTACCGGTTTGGAAAGCTTGATACAAGCCTTTTCAAGCGAAAAAATACCAGGGCCGATCAGAGCGAGGGCACGGATATACAGGGAAATTAATAACAGGTGTGTCATTTTTCCTTTCCCCCAAGCATCGGCACAAAAGAGAAATAATCAAATATTTCTTCTTCATAACTTCCGTCTTCTTTTTTGGTAATACGCAGCATGCGCTGAAGATCTCCTTCGTTGACAGGTATAACCATTAAACCACCTGTCTTTAATTGCTCCACAAGTTTGGGAGGTATAAAAGGCGCAGCAGCAGTAATAACAATTTTATCGAAAGGAGCATAAGCGGGCACGCCTTCAAATCCATCTCCATAAAAAAATTTTATATTAGGATATTTTTTTTTGAATATAAATTCCTTTTGTTTGTCGAAAAGCTTTTTCTGTCTTTCAATGGTATATACCCATGCGCCCATTTCAGCCAGGACTGATGCCTGGTAACCGCTCCCGGTTCCTATTTCCAGTATTTTGTCTCCGCGCCTTACCTGCAGCAACTGGCTCTGGTATGCTACAGTATATGGTTGCGAAATAGTTTGACCCTCACCTATCGGAAAAGCCCTGTCTTCGTAAGCAATCTTATCGAAGGCGGAATCGAGAAAAAAATGTCTCGGAATATGTTCAATGGCATACAATACATTTTCATCACTGATGCCTTTATCCTTCAGTGTTTTTATTAATTTCATCCTTAATCCCTTATGCCGGTAAGTATCTTCAAATAATTTCATAACGTGTAAAAATACAAAGTATATATAAGCCGAATTTGGGGGTTTTTATTTATTCAGTTTTTATTTCCGTGACATCGCAAACTTTTAATAAAATATCAGGGCATCTCCCTTCATTGGCTTGCTTATTACAATCAATAAATTAACTTTGCAAAAAAAATAAAAGATGTCAACATTATCATCAACAGGAATTAATCTGAGTTTGCCTTACAAAGTAAAGGATATCAGCCTCGCAGATTGGGGTCGCAAAGAGATCAGGCTTGCTGAAAGTGAAATGCCGGGACTTATGTCACTGCGTGAAGAATATGGAGCTTCACAACCGCTGAAAGGTGCACGCATCGCAGGTTGCCTGCACATGACCATTCAGACAGCAGTTTTAATTGAGACATTGACAGCGCTCGGTGCTGAAGTGCGCTGGAGTTCGTGCAATATTTTTTCAACACAGGATCATGCCGCCGCTGCTGTTGCTGCTGGCGGTATCGGGGTATATGCGTGGAAAGGCCAGACCCTCGATGAAGCAGAATGGTGCATAGAACAAACTTTATTTTTCGGAGATACCAGCCGTCCGTTAAATATGATACTTGACGATGGAGGCGATTTAACAAATATTGTTTTTGATAAATATCCTGAACTCGTACAGTACCTCAAGGGCTTAAGCGAAGAAACGACAACGGGTGTCCATCGCCTGTATGAACGCATGGCAAAAGGCTCATTGCCAGTTCCGGCTATCAATGTGAATGACAGTGTGACCAAAAGTAAATTCGATAATAAATATGGCTGTAAAGAGTCTTTGGTAGATGCCATTAGAAGAGCAACCGATTTAATGCTCGCAGGAAAAGTAGCAGTTGTGGGAGGTTATGGTGATGTAGGAAAAGGATCTGCTGCTTCACTCAGGGGAGCCGGCTGCAGGGTAATAGTGACAGAGGTGGACCCAATCTGCGCCTTACAGGCCGCTATGGATGGCTTTGAAGTGAAAAAAATGATTGATGCAGCAAAAGAAGCTGATATAGTTGTTACCGCAAGCGGCTGCCGTGACCTGATCACAGAAAAACATTTCAGGTCAATGAAAGATAAGGCGGTTGTATGCAACATTGGCCATTTTGATATAGAGATTGATATTGCATGGCTCAATAATAATTATGGCCATACCAAAGACACCATTAAGCCTCAGGTTGACCTGTATAATATTGAGGGCAAAGATGTAATCATACTTGCCGAAGGCCGGTTAGTAAATCTCGGTTGCGCCACAGGGCATCCGTCATTTGTTATGAGTAACTCTTTCACAAACCAGGTGCTGGCACAGATTGAATTGTGGAATAACCACCACAACTACGAAAACAAAGTATATGTATTGCCCAAGCACCTCGATGAAAAAGTTGCCCGTTTACATCTTGCAAAAATTGGTGTGGAATTGGAAGAATTGAATGATGCACAGGCTGCATATCTCGGTATTTCAAAAAATGGGCCTTTTAAACCGGAACATTACAGGTATTAAACAATAGGCATAATATTCAAAAAGCTCAATGAAATTTCATTGAGCTTTTTTGTTGCATACGATACTACAGTACAGCAAGAAATGCTTTCGGAAAAAGTATTCATTGTTTTGTAAATACAACTGCATCAGGGCCGGGGGCAGTGAGCTTGATGCGTTTGTTTGTAATTTTAGCAACAGCCCAATTATCATCGTCAAGGTTTTTTAATACAGCATTACCGGCAATAGAAATTGTCATTACTGTCTGCGCTCCGTTTAGCTTCCAGGTGCCATTAAATACACGGCCGTTTTTTTTCGCAGCAATGAAATCACCGTCAGCCTGGAATTCAAAGGTGTAGTTGCTGAACTGTGCCGTTTGATCATCATTTGTATCAATGAATTTGGTGATCTTGTAAATTCCCGGAACCGGTTGCTGAGCAACAAGTTCATCTAACTGCATTGCTTCCGCCATATCAGCAGACTGAGTATTCTCTGTTGGTTTAAGCAGTTGCTCTTTGGAGCATGAAAATACTGTAAGCACAATTGCTGACAAGGCAAGCAAAATAAGCGGTTTGAAAGATTTCTGTTTCATAAGTATTAAATTTTTTAGTTTACCAAAACT
>JAHEZC010000152.1 GCA_023251275.1 Parafilimonas sp.
GTTTTAAAATTTCATTTAAGGATTTTGTGTACACAATGTATTTGTTTGCACTTCATCAATCGGAATATAATAAATTACCCGCGGTGAATTAGGCTCAATGATCATATTGGCATAGCCGGTTGGTTTTTTGGTAAGATCAATATCCGTTTCTTTCAGTCCGGGAAGATGATAGCCCCAGTATGTCCTGTCCATTGAAAGATTATTCCGATACACATCAAACGTGCGCTGACCTTCTGCAAACAATTCAATGCGTCTTTCTTTTAAGACAACTTCGAGCAAAGTGCTTCCTCCGGGCACAACGCCGTTGTATAAAGCATTTTGAAGATTCCTGTTTTTTCTTATTATGTCCACATCATCCAGGGCCTCTTTTGTTTTATTCATTTTAGCATTGGCTTCGGCACGGTTCAGGTACATTTCAGCAAGACGGAACATTACCGGCGAACTAAGTGTCGGGCTGCCATCCTGGAAAGAGAATTTGGTGATATAATAAATTTCTATGCCGTTCTTTTTCTTCAGATCGCCATTGTCATCTTTCAAAGGATAAATGTACGACCAGCGTATATCTTCGGGGTGTTCATTCATTACATCACGTAATGACTGCGACGCATATTCTTCTCCCCAGCCGCTGTTGCCGTCGGAATATATCATGGATGCAATGGAGCCGAATTTTCCATAGTCTTCCGCAGCCGTAAAAGCAATGCAGAAAATTGTTTCTGCGCTGTTTTGCGCATTGGCAAACAAACGTTGAAAACTGTTTTTATTAGTGATTTGAAATCTTCCTGAGTTTATTACTTTGGTGGCATAAGCGGCGGCATTTGTATTGTCTTCTTCATACAAATACACTCTTGAAAGCAAAGCCCATGCTGATTCTTTAGATCCATACGCCACGCCCCTCGGTTGTGTCATAAGGTCTGCGGCTTTTTGCGCATCATCAATAATGGAAGCATATACATCTTTCACAGAAGCTCTCTCTTTTAATGCAGGTTCGCCTGCAGAAAAACGCAGCACAATACCATCAGCATCGGGGTTCTGTGAATATGGGCTGGCATAGAAACGCACTAAATTAAAATGACAAAATGCCCTGAGAAAATAACATTCACCTTTCAACTGGTTAATAGTTGCATCAGGATCTGAAATTTTTTCTGCTGCCTCGATTACGGTATTCACATCATTGATTACTTTGTATGAAATGAACCAGAAATAGCGGCTGTTGGTTTGAGCCGGAGAATGGTTTAATGAGAAGCTTAAAAAAAACGGATCTTCCGTTACCTGTCCGCATACAATATCATCACCTGCAAAATCACTCATTTGAAAATATTGCCGCAGGTACATGTTGTTATCATCTGCTGTACCGTTGAAAACTACATGATCTTTGAATAATGCATAAGCGCCATTTACAGCCTGTGTTAATCCTTCTACAGTACCGGTGAGAATATCCGGTGTAATGGCATCGCTGGGATTTACATCTTTGAGGCAACCCGTATTTGAGAATATATATAAGCAAAATGATATGAAGAATATTCGCGGCAATCTGTGAATTTTTTTCATTGTATATGTTTAGAAATTGAAATTAATGGTCAATAAGAACTGGCGGTTGTTTGGATATTTAAAATCTGATACGCCCGGTGTTGCATAAATATCCGGCGTAATGGTTGTTTGCGGATCCTGCCCTAAAAATTTAGTGAACGTATAAACATTATCTGCAGAAGCTGCAATACGGATATTGCGCATGCCCATTCGTTTAGAAAAATTTTGTGGTAAACTGTACGCCAGTGTTATATTTCGCAGAGCGATAAAGCTTCCATCTTTCAGATACCTTGTGGAAGTTTCTGTAGAGCTTGCAGAATTTTGCGGGCTTGGATTTGAGGCAATGTCGCCGGGCTTCGTCCATATACTATAACCGTCAGGTAAAACTACCTGGTTGTAGTAAGGTTCATTTCCATCATTCATGGTAAACCGCAGAATATTACTGAACACTTTATTACCTTGTAAAAAATATGCATTCACGCTGAGTGAAATATTTTTGTAAGCGAAAGTATTGGTAAGTCCTCCCTGGTATTTTGGCAATGCTGAACCTGCTTCTTCATAACTTGCCGCTGCGTAATTTGAGGTTGCCTCTCTGCCCGTTTCATTTCCCTGGTCATCCTTTATGATTTTTTCCCAAAGCGGCGCACCAGTCTGCGGATCAACACCGAGATACACGGGCATGTAAAATTCATACAGGTTGCCGCTGTTGCGGTATATCTCAGAGATCGCCCATTCTCCTGTTTTTATAAATGCGGCAGGCAGTTTTTTTAATTTGTTTGAATTAAAGCTGATATTGAAATCTGTTGTCCACAAAAAATTTTTTGTTTGAATATTTCTTGAACTGATGGAAATTTCAATGCCTTTGTTTTCAATCTCGCCAACATTTTCCCATCGTTGTTCAAAGCCTACAGAAAGCGGTTGAGCTACCTGCAAAAGAAGATTTTTTGTAGTGTTGTGATATACATCAAGTGTAAGATCAATGCGGTTAATAAAGCTTACATCAGCGCCTATATTCAATTGATACTTGCTTTCCCAGGTCAGGTTGGGACTGGGCAGTTGCAAAGGTGTGGCGCCGGGTTGAGAATTGTATTGCGTGGAAAGCGAATACAAACCAAGATAACGGGATGCGCCAATATCCTGCGTGCCTGTTACGCCATATCCCGCTCTTATTTTCAGACTATTTATCGCGGAATTATCTTTCAGAAAATCTTCATTACTTATTATCCATGCAGCAGAAATTGCGGGAAAGGAACCATAGCGTTTTGATTTGGGAAATGCAGTGGAGCCATCCAATCTGTATGAACCTGTAAGAAAATATTTGTTGAGATAACTATAGTTCACCTGCGAAATAAATGATAGTACAGAACCTTCATTGTAAGAACCATTTACACTTAAATTATTCGATACTACATTCAATACTTTTACGCCAAGCGGCAGGCCTCTTCCGCTTCCGCCTAAAAGTTCCGTTCTGCCTGTTTCATAAGCTGTGCCCGCAAGCCCGCTAAAGTTATGCTTGCCATGAGAAAAATTAAATTTAAGCAGGTTATTAAAGGTGCCGCCATAATTAACTATATCCTGCTCATCCAAAAAACCAGTGCTATGAAATTGTCCTGCCACAAGCGGTGAATAGAAAGTGGTTCCTTTGGAGTAATCTGCCGCAATCCTGTTCGTGCTTGAAAAACTAAGCCATTTGGTGATCACTATATTCAGCGAAGCATCGTAATTTATATTGAAGCCTTTGTAAGGATGATCTGAGTTTGCAATGGTATGTACCGGATTCACTTTATCTCTTGACCACCATTTAAACGGAACATTTCCATCAACATACAAAGGATTGCCCGTACTGTCATAAGGATTATCCCAAGGCAGGTTTAAATAAGCATAATAAATATCATTGTAATCATAGCTTCTTCCAGAGACGCCGCTGATATTTATGTTATTAGTGAATGAAACTCTTTTACTGAAATGCAGATCTAACCCGGCCCTCAGGTTGATGCGTTTAAAATCAGTATTAAGAAAAGTACCTTTCTCATCGTAGTAACTGATGCCAACATAATAATCAGTTTTTTCCGTTTTGCCTGACACGGAAACATAATAATTCTGCATAAAAGCCGGTTTAAAAATTGTGGTCAGCCAGTTGTAGTTACGGCTTTGCAGTTCGATTGGTCTTTCGGCATAAAATTTTAGCAGGTCAATTTTGTATGAGTTACCTGTATCCGAAGGAATATAATCGCGGTAAAATTCCTTTTGATAATTGTAGAGTTGAATTCCGCTCATCATATCGAGACTTCCGAAATCCGGTGTACGAAAACCTGTGGTGAGCTTAGCTTCAAAATTCGTATTTCCACCGTGTGCTTTTTTCGTTGTCACCACAATCACACCTGCATTAGCCTGTGAGCCATACATAGCAGTAGCTGCGGCATCTTTTAATACACTGATGCTCTCCACATCATTCGGATCGAAATTGCCGCCAATAATTCCATCTACTACATAAAGCGGGCTTTGCGTGGCATTTACAGATGATACGCCACGCAAACGGATTTCAGCAGAAGCCCCGGGAACACCGCTGCTGTTTATCACTTCCAGTCCGGCAACTTTACTCTGTAATAAAGAGCCAACATTATTGGATGTAACGTCTTTTAATTTTTCTGCTTTTACCACCGTAATCGAACTCGTAAGCTCACTTCTTTTTTTATCGCTGTAGCCTACTACCACAACTTCGTTCAAATCATTAATTGCCTCTTCCAGGCGGATCACAATATTGGTGTCGGTTTCATTTATCGTCACTTCCCTCGCCGCATAACCCACTGCAGTTATCCGCAGGGTATTTATTCCTGCAGGTAATGGGATGCTAAAACTTCCATTATCATTCGCGGCAAATGCTTTTGCATTTTGTTTTATCAAAAGCGTTGCTTTGCTTACAGGAGTTCCATCTTTTGCTGACACCACTATGCCTGAAACATCATGTGTTTGTGCATTCGAAAATGACGTGAGTATAAGCAGGATAAAGAATAAACAGGTGAGTTTAAAATGACAGTTCATTCAGATTAGTTTTGTAATTCGTTAGTAAGAATCATCTAAAGATTTATGAAGAATGACTCTGAAACAAAGCTAATCAGAATATATTTTCTTCCCATGATTGCCGGGTGAAAATTTCTCAATTATATGTTGAATGGGAAAAAAATGAAAGTTGAATGATCAAACGTACGAACCTAACTTAAAGAAAAGCAATTACGAGCAGGGAAAAGAATATTTTGGCGTCAAAAAAAATTTTTAGCGATCATAAAAATTATCTGTAATGTTTTCTGCAAAGGCGTTAATCATTATTTTGGCGTATGTCGGATGAGACATAGAGCAGATAAAGTATTTTCCTTTTTGCTATTAGTGTAAAGTCAACTATATTTTGTCATGCTCTTTTGACCTTGAAGTGCAGAAGCACAAAAAATGCAGCGCTTGTTATGTGGCAAGAAAATCGAACAATTTTAAATTGTCACCGCATTAGGCGGTTAGCATGAAAATTTCTTTAAAAAATAGGATGGCTGAAAAAATGACTTTATTTATTGTCACCCAAACTATATAAATTGTTTTCTTCATCCTCCTCTCCGATGCTTTCATTATCATCATCATTTTCAGAACCGGGTATATCGAGATCATCCCCCGAAACATCGTCTTTTTCATTTAACGGTTCTTTCTCAAAATCAATATCATCCATTTTTGCATTTCTTAATCCTTTCTCATCTTCAGTACCTATATCAGTAGCTGCATCTTCCAATAATTGTTTTTCAATGACAGAAACATCAGCTTCATTTCCTTCATTTAAATCATCAAGAATGCCTTTGCCTTCCTCATCATCAGAGGAAATTGTAACGTCTGCAAATTCACTGAAATGCGGCACATGTACATGCTCCTGGCCCGGAATATCTTTCACTTCCGGCATGTCCGGCGCTGCCTCATCAGGTTTCAAATGATTTTTGTCTTTTTCAGAATCTGTAAGATCTGTCTTATCAGGTTTATTTTCACTCATAATATTTGTTTTCCTTTTCTCATTAAAAATTATGCCTGAAAAATATATTATGCCGATAGTAATAAAGAATTGAATCAATCCTCTCCAATAAAGAGAAATATTTCAAACTAAAATCATATAAGCTATCAAATACCAACGTAATATAAATAATACAATTCACCACAGAAAATAGTTCAATAAAAAATATGCGCAACCAATTAATTGCATATTGCACAAGAAAATTAGCAGGGAAAAATATTTTCAGAAATATGCTGGCGGGTTTCATCAAAGTATTTATTGATAAATCTCACAAATTTTAGCTGTATTATTGTTATCAAAACGGCTTATATGAGCAAGGATATTATACTTCAAATAGGTTACCGGATCAAGGAAAAGCGCAAGGAAAAAAAGATCACCCTGCAGCAACTGGCGGAAGAAGTAGGTGTTACTAAGGGCTTGATTTCACAGGTGGAGAATAATCGTACTGTTCCTTCGCTGACTGTGCTGCTGCGCATAATAAAAGCGCTGCATGTTGATCTGAATGACTTCTTTGATAAATTCAGCACTCTCGAGAGCAATGAACCTGTTACTATTAAGCCCGGCGAGCACCAAAGAATTGAAAAAGAATACACAAGAGGAATTTATTATTATCGTATCACATCTTTCAAACACAATGGAAAGTTAGTGGATATAGTACTCCACAGGCAGGAGAAATCCGCTAAAAAAGGTTATGTATCTACAGAGGCGCATGAATTTGATTATATGCTCAAAGGGAAAATGCAATACACTATTGAAGGCAAAAAATATATCCTCAATGAAGGCGATTCCTTTTTCTACGATGCCCGTAAAATGCATCTTTCAAGATGCCTGAGCGAAGAGCCTTATGAAATGCTTGTAGTATATTTTTTTGATGAGGAATGAAGCAAACGTTTTCGCGGCTTATTTAAGAAATTTATGGAATATTTTTAGTATTTCTATATTAAAATAGCCTAAATCACAAAAAGTTTACAATTACTTTACTATTTGGTAACATTGCACAGTGAAAAACCATAATTTACAG
>JAHEZC010000153.1 GCA_023251275.1 Parafilimonas sp.
TACTACAGCAGGATAAGAAACCCGCAGATGATACGCCTGAATTTTACCTATAGCTTTGGAAAGATAGATGCAAGCTTATTCAAACGCAAAAGCCAGGGTACAGGACAAACGGGCAGTGATAGTGTACAACAATAAATCAATCGTTTAATATTAAAAGGAATGTTGCATGAAACAATTTTAAAATAGGCGAAAATTTTTCCTTTCACTTGAATTAAAAATCAGGAACCATGGTACAGACAAGAGCAAAATTTATCAAAACTTTATTTATCAGTGCAACTGCCGGTCACTTTATCATTGATGCATGTAATAAAAGCAGTGCTGCACCATCAAAAAGCGGATCTGCAGATTGCATTACTTCACCTGAAGAAACTGCAGGACCATATTCTTATGATCTGAGCAGCAACGGCGCTATATTCAGGAGCGATATTACCGAAGGAAAGACAGGCATACCGCTTAGCCTCACATTAACAATGGTCAATTCAAATAACTGCAGCCCGATTGAAAATGCCCGTGTAGATATCTGGCATTGTGATAAGGATGGTTATTATTCGGAGTTTAATGAGCCCGGGTTTCTCGGAACGCAAAATCATGTCGGTGAAACTTTTTTAAGAGGCATACAACTAACAGACAGCAATGGGCAGGTTACATTTAAGACAATTTATCCTGGCTGGTATTACGGTCGCATCACGCATATTCATGCAGAAGTTTTTATCAATTCTGTGTTGAAGAAAACTGCTCAGATCGCATTTCCGGATGATGTAAATAATGATGTTTACAAGACAACATTATATTCAGGTCACGGGCTAAACAGTTCGGTGGCAAGTAATACAGCCGATATGGTATTTGGAGATTCAGAAACTGATCTTGAGCACGAGTTGTGCACTATCACCGCCAATACAGCAGCCGGAGGTTACGATGCTGCACATACTATTGGTATTGCGGTTTAAAAAAGCTAAATTCAGGAATTATGAGCAAACCTGCATGGTATCAAAAAAAATGGACAACAGTATTGCTGCATATCTGTGCATGGCTGATCATTTTTTCTTTGCCTTATCTGCTAAGCTCTCATTATGATGATAAGCGGCCTGAAAATCCTGACAGCAGAGGATTTTTTTATCTCAACACCATTACAGGTTTTTTCTGGGTGGTGGTATTTTATCTGAATGCATATATGCTGACGCCGCATTTTATTTATAAAAAAAAATATGCGGAGTATGGTATCATGTTGCTGCTCATCTTCTCCTTTACTATGTTTATACACTGGCTGCTTTTTATTTCTTTAATTCATTTCAGACCATTTATATTATTGAATTCCATACAATTTAATTTACCTGCTTATGTGCTTGCAGTTGCAGTAAGCATTGCTTACGAAGTGGTACGTGACAGGGCCAAATCTGATAAACTTGCAGCGCAAAAACAGGAGGAAAGTCTAAAAACGGAATTGTCATTTCTGCGTTCACAGATAAGTCCCCATTTTGTGTTTAATATCCTGAATAATATGGTCGCCCTGGTGAGAATGAAAAGCGACCAGTTAGAACCTACTATCATGAAGCTGTCTTCACTGATGCAGTATATGCTCTACGAAGCTGATGAAGAAAAAGTATCGCTTAAAACCGAAGCAGAATACCTGCAGAGTTATATTGACCTGCAGCAACAACGGTTTGGCGCAAAAGTAAAAATGGATATATCCTTGCAGGTCGAAGATGACTGGCAGGAAATAGAGCCTATGCTGCTGATACCTTTTGTGGAGAATGCATTCAAACATGGTGTCGGGATGATAGAAAATCCGCAGATAGATATTCATTTGCATACAAAAGACGGAAGGCTGTATTTTTCTGTCAGAAATAAATACAATGAAGCCACCCCGGAGACAAAAGATAAAACTTCAGGAATTGGACTAACCAATGTACAAAGACGCTTAAATTTACTATATGGGAATAAGCATACTTTGATCATTGATAAGAATGATGGCTGGTTTCTTGTATCACTTCAATTAATACTTCACTGATGCTGCAATGTATTGCTGTGGATGATGAGCCATTGGCGCTTGCTTTGCTGGAAGATAATATCAGCAAAGTCCCATATCTGAATTTGGTTGCCAAATGCGGCGATGCGTTTGAAGCCACCAAAGTAATGCAGGAAAATAAAATTGACCTCATCTTTATTGATTTCCAGATGCCGGGCCTTACCGGTCTGCAATTCATTGCAGGTCTTAGTCAAAAACCAATGGTGATCATGATCACAGCGTATAAGCAATTTGCACTTGACAGTTATGATCTTGCTGTAGTGGATTATCTCGTGAAGCCGGTTTCACTTGATCGCTTTATAAAAGCATGTAACAAAGCAAAGGAATTGTACGATCTGAAAATGGCAAAGCAGGAAAATATCAATTATCCCGCTGAATTCTTTTTTGTAAATGCGGATTACAGTCTGCTGAAAATAATGTTCAGCGATATTACGTGGATAGAAGGGTTGAGAGATTATATCAGGATACATCTGAAGAGCACCGGCAAACCTATCGTTACCCGCAGCAGTATAAGAGCAATTGAAGAGCAACTGCCTGATTCGAAATTTATCAGGATACATAAATCTTATATTGTTTCTGTTGACAGTATAACTGCTATCCGCAAAAACAGTGTATTCATCAAAGACATTGAATTGCCTGTTGGCGAAACTTACAGGGAAGTAATCGAGCAATTGACAGGAAGGAAAACAGCATAATGTTTTGAGGTTTTCTTTTTTTATGAAGCCGCCGCCAAAACAAAATACTCAAACAACTTATCATTTATACTTCAGTTCTGTACAACCAATATTATTTTCATTCAGCTTTTTGTAAAAGACTGTAGTGACCTACTTTGGATATGGTTGAAAAGAATGCACCAAAATTGATCTGGCTTTATGTCTTAAGAAACGGGATCCCTCTCCAAAAATGAAATCAGTATTGCATTTATCTTTGCCTTACGCAATGCTTTGTGCAATATACCGGCCTAAAAGCGTTACCGGAATGTAATTTCAAAATTCCTTCAGAATTGTAATTTTATTTTGATATTAATTGAATTGTATTGTATGAAGATACTTATCATAGAGGATGAGCTTTCACTGAATACAAGTATTACGCAGTACCTTTCTTCTGCTTATGTATGCGAATCTGTATATACATACAAAGATGCCCTCGATAAGATTGATCGTTACGATTATGACTGTATTGTTCTGGATATTATGTTGCCCGATGGTTCAGGATTAAAATTGCTGGAGTATTTGAAAGCTGACCGGAAAACAGACGGCGTGATCATCGTCTCTGCCAAAGACTCACTCGACGATAAATTGCATGGATTAAAACTTGGCGCCGATGATTATTTAACCAAACCATTTCATCTTTCTGAACTAAGTATGCGTGTAGAAGCCATTATACGAAGAAGAAATATGAACGGGCATTCAACAATAATCGCAGGAAACCTGGTAATGGAAATGCATGAGAAATCTGCTGTTATCAATGGGAAATCACTTGAATTAACTCAAAAAGAATTTCAATTGTTGTTGTATTTCGCTGTGAATAAAAACAAAGTGCTTTCGAAGAATGCGATTGCGCAGCACTTATGGGGCGATGATATGGACTTTGCTGAAAACTATGATTTTATTTATACGCACATTAAAAATATCCGCCGTAAAATGATGCAGGCCGGTGGTGAAGATTGCATCCGCTCCCTTTATGGCATGGGGTATAAATTACAGGTGAAATGAAACTGCTTGCAAAATACAACCGGGTAAATATACTTGTTACCATTCTTATTTTTCTATTAGGCAATGTGGCATTTTATTGTATGCTCCGTTTCATTCTGATGAGGCAACTGGATAAAACATTGCACGGTGAAGAGCAGGAAATTGAGGGATATGTGCAGCAACACCGCCAATTGCCCGATATTCAAAACACAAAAGAGCAATGGATCACTATTCAGCAAACAAATTATCCTCCGGCAAAACCGTTTATAAAAAGCAGCCTGCAATTTAATGAACATAAACAGGAAGATGAATGGATAAGGCAATTGATTTTTCCACTCGCCATAGAAGCAAAAAGCTATACTATCACAGTAAGCAAATCGCAAATGGAAACGGAAGACATGATACAAATCATCATTGCGCTTACTATTTCAATGATCGGATTAATATTACTCGCTAATTATATAGTCAACCGTAAGGTGATAAGCAGAACATGGATGTCATTTTATGCAACGATTGCAAGCATTAAAACTTACCGGGCATCATCGAAGCAACCTTTACAGCTTCCAAAAGATAAAGTGGATGAGTTTTCCATACTGAATACCGGGTTGAATGAAATGACTGCCCGCATTCATCATGACTATTCCACATTGAAAACTTTTACAGAGAATGCGGCGCATGAAATGCAAACGCCTGTAGCTGTAATAAGATCCAAGATTGATGTGCTTCTGCAAAATAATTTATGGGATGAAAAAAGTGCGGAGCAATTGCTGGGTATAGAACAATCAATTAATAAACTTGCCAAGCTGCACCAGTCATTATTACTTTTAGCCAGGCTTGAAAACCGGCAGTTCGTTACCAATGAAGAAATAAGGTTTGATAAAATACTCGAAGATAAAATTGCAGAGAAAACAGATCTGTTGCATTCAAAGGAAATTGAATTGTATAAAGACATAAAAGAAACAGTTCTTTTATTCCATCCCCACCTTGCAGAAATTCTCGTGAATAATTTATTAAGCAATGTTATCCGTTACACACCCAAAGGCGGGAGAATAAATGTGGAGCTTTCACCCGGTTTTTTTTCAGTAAGCAATACTGCCGTGAACGGTGCCCTGGATGAAAACAAAATCTTTCAGCGTTTTTATAAACGATCAGAAAATGCAGAAGGCACGGGCCTTGGGCTCGCAATTGTCAACGAGATATGCAGTATTGCCGGCTTTCCCATTCAATATCGTTATCACGATAAATTGCATCAGTTCACTATTCAATTCAGCAATGAAAACAAATTATAGACAGACAAAATGCAGGTTGTTTTTTTTCTGTGCAATATTTATAGTAAACATTTTGAATGCCCAGGAAAAAACGTTGTATGATTTTATAAATGCTGCATTAATGAATAGCCCTTTGGTGAAAGAATATCATAATGAGTCACAAATGAATTTGGTTGACAGCCTTCGCATTCGGGCAGGTTACAAGCCACAGGTAACCGGTGTCAGCACGAATTCTTACGCTCCGGTCATGGGAGGTTGGGGATATGATTATGCAATAACCAATGGGTATAATTTTGGCCAGTTGATCTCAGTATCCAAAACTATCGTAAGCAAAGAGAATCTTCATAACCAGTTTAATGCCCTGCATATCCAAAATTTATCATTGAATGTTTCGGGAAAAATTACAGAACAGGATTTAAAAAAAACAATCACGGCGCAGTATATTACTGCTTATGGCACATGGCAGCAATTGAACTTTAATAAAGAACTGCTTGACCTGCTGAAAAAAGAGGAGACAATTTTGAAAACGCTTACTTCAAACGGCGTTTACCGGCAAACTGATTATCTTACTTTCCTGGTTATATTGCAGCAGCAGGAATTACAGATAAGTCAACTTCATCTGCAGTTGCAGAATGAGTATGCAACCCTGAATTACCTGAGCGGCTTAAACGATACATCATTTTCTTCTCTCGCAAAACCTTCCCTGGAAGTGGCGGCTTTACCTGATATAGAAAACACTGTATTTTATCAGCAATTTAAACTGGATAGTTTGAAACTTAAAAACAATGATGCACAGATTGATTTCAGTTACAAGCCAAAACTGAATTTGTATGCCAACGGCGGTTACCTTTCATCATTTGCCTATAAATCGTATAAAAATTTCGGGACAAGCTTTGGCGTAGATATTACAGTACCTATTTACGACGGAAGACAAAAAAAAATGCAGCACGACAAGATTGCTATCCAGGAACAAACGCGTCAGAATTATCAGCAATATTTTGCAAAGCAATATGACCAGCAGATCGCACAATTGTTTCAGCAATTGGAGTCCACACAACAAATCATTGATCTTACCGCTTCCCAATTAAAGTATTCGGAACGTCTGATGGAAGTGAATAAAAAATTACTCGAAACAGGCGATGTAAAGATTGCAGATTATATCATAGCTATCGGTAATTATCTGAACATCAAAAATACCATCACGGAAAACACCATCAATAAATTACAGATCATTAATCAAATCAATTACTGGAACCTGAAATGAAAAACGGGAACAAAAAATATATTATATTCAATTTATTACTGTACACAACAATTTTTTTTGTTTCATGCAAAAGCAATACTAAAACTCCGGAAGCTGCCGAAGAATCATTGCCGGAAACTGCAACACCGGTTACAATTACACATGCAGACATGGGAAGTATGAAAGAAACAGTAGAGGTAAATGCAACTTCTTCATTTCTGCTGAAGACTTTTGTAAAAGCCAATGCCGGCGGTTATCTCCAGGCTGTAAATGCACAATTGAACAGCTATGTAAGCAAAGGGGAAGAACTCTTTACCATTAAAACAAAAGAAGCGCAAAGCCTTGGCAATACT
>JAHEZC010000154.1 GCA_023251275.1 Parafilimonas sp.
CATTATTCTTTATATATTGACGGAAAATTGATCAGCTCAAAACAAATGGTCGTGGCAAGATAAAATGTCAACTTGCATATATTAAAAATATCGCGGGTCGCTTATGTAAATCCGGGACTGAATTTTTCCATTCCCGGATTTTTTGTGTATGGATATTTTCTGCAGATGAAGTGATGTCAGCACCTATGCACAATTTGGTTTCGCTTTTACAAACTGCCAGAATATCGTGTAGTAACTGATTATTCCTGTAGGGAGTTTCAATAAATATCTGGGTACAATTTTTTTTGCGTGAATATTCTTCTAATTCTTTCAATGTTTTTTTTCTCGCTGATGATTCTATCGGTAAATAGCCAACAAACTGAAAACATTGTCCATTCATTCCGCTTGCCATCAGTGCAAGTAAAATAGAAGATGGCCCAACGAGTGGAATAAGAGTCGCACCAGTTTGTTGAGCCGCATCAACCAATAATTGCCCCGGATCTGCAATACCGGGGCAACCTGCTTCGCTGATAATGCCGATATTTTTTCCTTCTTGCAAATGATGCAGAAATGTTTTTTTTATTTTTTTTTCGGCTTCATCAATTTCATACCACTCGTATGCATCAATTACAATTTCTTTAAACACTTTTTTCAAAAATCGTCTCGCTGATTTTTTATTTTCAGCAAAGAAAACACTGCAATCTTTTACAGCACTTACAATATATGCAGGCAATGCTTCAGACGCTTTGTCATCATCACTTAATGCTGATGGTATCAGGTAAACTTTTCCGTTCATTCTAAACAGGAGTGTAATTTGATTTGTTTTTTGGCCGCAATTGTTATGTCCGGTAAAATATGGTTGAATTATGTTGAGTAATTTTTCATGCGCATTTTATTGATCGCTATTTGTCTGCGAAGAAATTTATTCTTCATCTCTTTTTACTTCATGCATACTCAAAGTTGCAGCGATGATGGCATAGGCAGGCGCCAGTACCCAGCCGATCACCGGCAATAAATGTACTATATAAAAAAAAAGGCCGGTTCCTATGGCAAGCCCTTTATGATTTTCAATAAAAGCGATGCTGACCGGTGCGCTCATTTTCTTTCTTTCACAACTGTAATCGAGCATTGAAAATCCATAATAGTAACATTCCACCAACAAAGCAAGAAGCGGAGTAGCACAGCCTGCAAGCGGTATCAGGGCAAGCAGCATGATTGCAATCATATACACGGTTTGCCAGAAAGCATTTCTTAAGGCAATTCTTATTCCCCTGCGAATATCTTTCAGAAGTTGTTTGAAGCTGAAAGGATATTCACGGCCAAGAAGAATTGAGTCCGTCTTTTCACTCAGATAAGAAAACACAGGCGAGCCAACTATAAGCCAGATGTATTTGAATAAGGAAAAATAGAGCATCATTTGTATCAGCCACATGATCAAGGCGGCAAGTGTGAACAGGAAGCCAAGAAAACCGCTGTGTGTTCTGTCAAGCCATGCTTTTAAACCGGTTTTCAGGCTTATCCATTCAATGAAATTATTGGCAGTCTTACCAAAAAAATACATCGAAATAATAAATAATATAGTATAGATAATGCCGGGTATAAGTATCCATTTCCATAACCTGTGTTTAGTGATAAATTGATGCGCTTTAAAATAGCTTTGTATGGAAATAATGATTTCTTTGAGCACGCAGGATTATTTTAGCAGTTAAATTTAGTTGAATTGAAATTGAATTACGGGAATAAAATGGATTTATCAAAATTGTATTTACAAAGATTGTGCGCATCTTTTTACCAACGAAAGAATGTACTTGTCATTGCCCGTGAGCTTCTTGGAAAAATACTGGTTACAAATTTCGATGGAAGGGTTACCGCCGGAATGATTGTGGAAACAGAAGCATACAATGGTATAACAGATAAAGCTTCCCATGCATATAATGGAAGAAAGACCCGCCGCACAGAAATAATGTATAAGGCAGGTGGCGTGGCGTATGTGTATTTGTGCTATGGTATTCATCATTTATTTAATGTCGTGACCAATGCGGAAGATGTACCGCATGCGGTTTTAATAAGAGCAATTGAACCGCTTTATGGTGTAAATGAAATGATGGCAAAATGTGAAAAAAAACAATTTGACAGTACGCTTACCAAAGGCCCTGGAAATCTTTCAAAAGCACTTGGCATTTCAACAGAATGTTCCGGGTTTGATTTATGTGGCGATAATATTTTTATTGCTGATATAAAAAAGCAATTCAAAAAAAGTGATATCATAACTACGGCGAGAATTGGAGTTAAATATGCTGCAGAAGATGCATTGCTTCCTTACCGTTTTTTCATTAAAAATAATTTGTTTGTCAGCCAGTCGAAAAAAAATATTTAAGAAAATAGCACAAGATTGCATTCCGGGTGCGGCGTGTTATCAAAAATTCTTTTAAAAATCTTGTCATTTAAATTGCAACCCCCTACCTTTGCGCTCCCAAAACGAAATTTTGGGTTCACGACATGTCTCAGAGAATCAGAATCAAATTACAATCTTATGATCACAACCTGGTGGATAAATCTGCCGAGAAGATTGTAAAAACGGTACGCAGCACAGGTGCGGTGGTTACGGGGCCAATCCCCCTGCCTACACGCAAAAGAATTTTCACCGTGCTTCGTTCCCCCCATGTAAATAAGAAAAGCCGTGAGCAATTCCAGCTATCCACCCACAAGCGGTTACTGGATATATATACATCTTCATCCAGAACGGTAGATGCGCTTAGTAAACTTGATCTGCCTTCAGGTGTGGAAGTAGAGATAAAAGCGTAAGAAAACCTCATCATTAGGGGTGCAGGTAAAAGTTCTTATAAATAAAATATCATCTCTCAATCCGGCCGCAGGCGGGAGAAAAGAGCTCTGAAATTAATAAAGTGATGTCTGTTGCTTCCTAATGCAAATAAGAACGTCACAACATATAAACAAGCCCTTCGAGGTTTGTTTGCCGCCGGTTCTTCCAGGCTTTGCGCCAGCAACGGAAAAGGTCGGTGGGAAACAGGGATTGAAGATCCGAACATCATCGGTCTGTCCTGATAACCTTGCGGTGCACAAACCGTAAAATGATGAAAGGAATTATTGGTAAAAAAATTGGGATGACCAGCATCTTTACTCCCGACGGCAGGCAGACAGCCTGTACTGTTATTGAAGCGGGGCCATGTGTCGTAACCCAGGTAAAATCAAAAGATACAGATGGTTATAATGCCCTGCAATTAGCTTTTGGTGATAAAAAAGAAAAGCACTCCATAAAACCTGAGATCAATCATTTCTCCAAAGCCGGCACAGCTCCCAAAAGTTTTGTAAAAGAATTTCGTGATTATTTCCAGGATAAAAATTTAGGTGAGGTTATTACTGCTGAAATTTTTGAAGAAGGGGAAAAGGTAGATGTTGTAGGTACTTCAAAAGGTAAGGGTTTCCAGGGTGTTGTGAAGCGTCATGGATTTACCGGTGTGGGCGGGGCAAGTCATGGACAACACGATCGTCAGAGAGCGCCGGGTTCTATTGGTAACTCCTCTGATGCATCCCGTGTTTTTAAAGGAGTGAGAATGGCTGGCCGCATGGGGACAGATCGTGTAAAGCTTAAAGGATTAAAAGTATTGAAAATCTTTGCTGAAAAGAATTACATTATAGTAAGTGGTTCCGTTCCGGGGCATAACGGTTCAATCGTTTATATTCAAAAATAAATCAGTAAGCTGTTCAAAAAAATATTGATTTAAAACGGGAAAGACATGCAAATTGAAGTTCTGAACACTCAAGGGGAAAGCACAGGCAGAACGGTTGAATTACCGGATGATATATTCGGAATAGTACCTAACGATCATGCAATTTACCTGGCTGTGAAGCAATACCTTGCTGCAAATCACCAGGGTACACACAAAGTAAAAACCCGCATGGAAGTAAAGGGAGCAAGCCGTAAACTGCATCGCCAGAAAGGAACCGGGGGGTCACGAAAGGGCAATATCCGCAATCCTTTATACAAAGGCGGTGGTACTATTTTCGGACCAAAACCACATGGTTATGATTTTAAGCTGAATAAAAAAGTGAAAGACTTAGCTAAAACGAGCGCCTTAAGTTACAAAGCAAAAGAAAGTGCAATCCTGATAATTGAAGAGTTTGCCATGGATGCACCCAAAACAAAACGGTTTGTTGAGGTATTGACGAATTTAAAAGTGGAAAATAAAAAGACGTTGGTTGTAACATCTGAGAATAATGATAATTTATACCTGAGCTTACGGAATATACCTTCAGTAGAAAGCACTTTGCTGGCGGACATTAATACATATAATATTATGAATGCTGATGTGCTGATATTAACGGAGAACGCAGCTAAAATTTTTACTGAGGAAGAATTACCGGCAGAAGCTTAGGCAACTCACCCATGAGTGAAATAATTATAAACATACTAAAGTTCATGAAATAAGTGATCAGGAGGGTTTAAACAATGAGATCGAGCGAAGTATTGATAAAACCGATTATTACAGAAAAGGCAAACAACCAGCAGGACAAATTAAGAAGATATGCCTTTAAAGTACATCACAAAGCTAATAAGCTGGAAATAAAGAAAGCTGTGGAGGAGTTCTATGGTGTATCTGTTGTGGATGTAAATACAATAGTAGTGCCGGGGAAAAATAAAACCCGCTTCACCAAAGCAGGTTTTATTCAGGGTATGAAGCCTTCTTATAAGAAAGCTTATATAACATTAGAAGAAGGTGAAGTACTTGACTTTTACGCAAATATCTAAATCTATAGCAGGCGAAGCTGAAAAATTCGCATAAAAGATAGCAAGACATGGCATTAAAAAAATTTAAACCGATGACTGCGGGAACGCGGTGGAGAATAGGCAATGCTTATGCAGAGCTTACTACCGATAAGCCCGAAAAGAGTTTACTGGAGCCAACTCACGGCTCTGGCGGCAGGAATGTTCAGGGCAGGCGTTCTATGAGGTATATTGGAGGGGGCCATAAGAAGCATTATCGCATAATTGATTTTAAAAGAAACAAGCAGGGCGTCGAAGCAACTGTTGCTACTATAGAATATGATCCAGGCCGCACGGCTTTTATTGCTTTATTGGAATATGCAGATGGTGAGAAAAGATATATCCTTGCTCCCCAGGGTTTACAGGAAGGAACAAAAGTGATTTCAGGCGACAACGTTGCCCCGGAAATTGGTAATGCGCTTAAAATGTTAAACATGCCCTTGGGTACAATTATACATAACATTGAATTGCAGCCCGGGCAGGGTGGGAAACTGGCTCGCAGCGCTGGATCTTCCGCGCAGCTTACCAATAAGGAAGAAAAATATGCTGTTTTGAAAATGCCTTCAGGAGAATTAAGAAAAGTGCTGATAAATTGTTATGCTACTGTGGGAGAGGTTAGTAATAGTGACCATAACCTTGAAACAGCAGGTAAAGCCGGGAGAAACCGGTGGAAAGGCATTCGTCCGCGTAACAGAGGTGTGGCCATGAATCCCGTAGATCATCCAATGGGTGGAGGCGAAGGCAAAGCAAGCGGAGGACATCCAAGAAGCAGAAAAGGTAAATATGCAAAAGGAGAAAAGACACGTAAACGGCATAAAGGAAGCAATATGCTCATCCTTCAGAGAAGAGATGGGAGTAAGGTAAAATAAACAATTTGGAAATGAGGCTTTTTGAAAATATGAAAATGGTTTTCAAAGCCGGAATAAAACTGTACATTTTCAAATTTTAAAATTTTCAAATTAACTCGTTACTATGGGTCGTTCGATTAAAAAAGGTCCTTATGTTGACATAAAACTGGAGAAAAAAATAGTTGCTATTAACGATGGCAAGAATAAAAAATCTGTGCTTAAGACCTGGAGCCGCCGTTCAACTATCACTCCTGATTTTGTGGGGCATACATTTGCTGTCCACAATGGAAACAAATTTATACCCGTATATATTACAGAATTTATGGTAGGCCATAAGTTAGGCGAATTTGCTCCTACTCGAAACTTCAGAGGACATTCAGGGACCAAGAAAGAAACGAAATAATTGCCCGGAGCATAAAAGAAATTAAAAATGGAAGCAGTAGCTAAATTGAGAAATTATCATACAGGGCCGCGTAAAATGCGCTTGATTGCTGATGTTATCCGCGGAATGCAGGTGGAAAAAGCCCTTGCATTATTGGAACATCACCCGCAGCACAATGCCACTCCATTGGCAAAATTGCTCAGGAGCGCTATTAATAATTGGGAACAAAAAAATAACGGACGAAGCGCTGCAGATGCGAACCTTTTGGTTAAAACAGTTTTTGTTGATGGTGGCCGTGTTCTAAAGCGTATGCGTCCTGCTCCGCAGGGTCGTGGCTACAGGGTGCGTAAACGCAGCAATCATGTAACGATAATTGTGGATACAAAATAATTTCAACATCGTTTGGAGAAAATTCGAAAATGACTTTAACAGCATTAAAAAAAATTAAAACAAATACCCGGAAGTTTGAAATATATTTCAAACTTTCAAATTAACTCATTCAACATGGGTCAGAAAGCAAATCCGATAGGTAACAGGTTAGGTATCATACGTGGTT
>JAHEZC010000155.1 GCA_023251275.1 Parafilimonas sp.
CTGCGTTCAGTAACACCGGCATTAAATTAAAACTGCTGAACGCATTATACAACGGAAAGCATTGTGCAGTTAACAGCATCATGATTGAAGGGACCAGGCTTGAAGAGCTTTGTCATGTAGCTGATAAGCCGCAGGCATTCATCGAAATTATTGACCGGCTGTATCGTCAGCCATTTGCTGCAGATGATATCGAAGCCCGCAGGAAATTATTATACACGGAATACGACAATGAAGCCAATGCCCGGCAAATGGTGAAATGGATCTGGGAAACGAATGCATGAATTATTGAAATGATTTGTGGTTTGTAGTTTGTGGTTTGTAGTTTGTGAGTATATCAAATTGTACAGAATATCCGCATTAAACCTTAAACTTTAAACCTTGAACATTACACTTCAGCAACCGCACTGTCAAAAACCCTGCTTCTTTCCGTTTTCAGCATACGTGAAGGATGGCGGCTGATAACGATAAAATCATGTGTGGCCATAATAACCGCGGTGCCATAATCCCTGCTGATCTGGAAGAGCAATTGCATGATTTCATCACTCGTTTCGGGATCAATGTTGCCGGTGGGCTCATCAGCCAATATCAATTTGGGAGAATTGAGCAATGCCCTTGCAATGTCCACGCGCTGTTGTTCCCCGCCGCTCATCTCGAAAGGCATTTTAAATCCTTTGCTGCGCAGGCCGACTTTGTCAAGCACATCATTTATTTTTTCTTCCATCAGCTTGTCATCTTTCCATCCCGTAGCCCGCAAAACAAATCGCAGGTTTTCATGAACGTTCCTGTCTGTGAGCAATTGAAAATCCTGGAAAATAACACCCAGGTTACGTCTCAGGTAAGGCACTTTTTTCCAGTTCATTTCCTTCAGGTTATAGCCTGCCACAAATACTTCGCCTTCTCTTAATGGCAATTCTCCATACAGTGTTTTCAATAAGCTGCTTTTGCCGGTTCCGGTTTTACCCACGAGATAGACAAATTCACCTCTTTCCACCGTAAAATTCACATCCTGCAGAATCAGATTACTA
Organism: Parafilimonas sp.; assembly: GCA_023251275.1. Taxonomy (GTDB): domain Bacteria; phylum Bacteroidota; class Bacteroidia; order Chitinophagales; family Chitinophagaceae; genus JAHEZC01. The sequence goes on from JAHEZC010000155.1 coordinate 1,026, forward strand.
CCCTGATATATATTAGCATTCCGTACAGATACTATTAATTCGGACATAATTTTTTGAATTCTGTTCAAAAATAGCCCTAAAGTTAAATGTGCTGAAAAAATAAATTGATAAAAACGGGATTTTGCAGACTGATATGGCGGGCAGAATATTTATATTGTCCCTTCCAAAAAATTGGTGGTGATAAGATTGGGTCTGCACGTGATTGATGAAAATAATTTTTTGAAAGAAGTTATTCGGTCTATTAAGGAATGAAATGCTGCTATGTTTCTTTTACAAAGTTTAATTGGTTCTGTTGAATTTGTATAAGAAAAAGCAAGAATAAAGAGAAGCGTCTATATTTTATAAATCTGAAAGCGGATATAAAATAATAATATGAAAAAAGGGATAGTTATTATCATCATTGTTGTTTTTGTTTTTATAATATTTTGCTATGGCATTTACAAATTTGCAGAACTAATGGCTCCCGGAAGTTATCCTTATGCAGAACGTTATGAACTAAATATCGCAGACAGTGATTTAATTCGGAAGATTATTAAATTCAAGACAAGTAATCCACAGTTCATACCCCCTGAATCAATTGGGCTTAAAGACGGCAAAAGTTCAGATACTGATCTTTGGTATCATGTTTATTTTTATTACCCGCTTGAAAATGAAATTTTATATACATGGATCAGAAGTGATGGAAAAAAATCAATCCTTGCTTTTGTAAGTATTTGTATAGGAACAAACATTTATAACAATAGCTGGAGAGAAATAAATAGAGATTTTAATAATTCCGAAAATATGGCGCAAAAAAAGAAGTTCGAAGAAATGATTTTGAATAAACTCAAATAGTTCCATGCTGGTTGCATTCACAGCTTATAAACATGAAATAGTGTTATGCAATAGTGAGACTATATTGAACCCCAAAAATCCTTCCTAATCAATCCTCCTTTCATCCCTATACTTCTCCCTCATGCAATTTCCACAAGGGCGATAACCCATTGTAATTGCTTCTTTTTCTGATTCAAAGAATACACGGTTTATTCTTTTCAATCGCCTGCCTGATCTGCATTTGAGTGTGCCGTATATTTTCAAAGACAGGTTTCCGCCAAGCGTAATTTTACCTGTTGCAATCAAATTGCGAAGTTGTAATTTTCCTTTTTCGTTGTTTTCAAAATCTGTATGCCTGGTCATTTTGCATCATGAAAAATAATTCCCAATGTATGCCTGCTGCCGCTGTGCACGTTGCTTACGCCGTGCTTCATATTTACGCGGTAATAACCTTTGGTTCCTTTCTGCGGACGAAACTGTGTAGTAAAGATCAGCACATCACCCTGTGCGGGATTTAATACAATAGCTTTCGATTGCGCTCTTGGTATTTGTTCCGTCAAAACAAATTCACCGCCTGTAAAATCCGCTCCGGGTTCATTTAAAAATACCACGGCCTGCATCGGGAAATAAACGGAACCATAGAGATCCTGATGCAGGGCATTATAACCGCCTGCTCCATATTTCAACATGAGGGGTGTTGCCAACGTTTGATGATTGGCTTTGCATATTTCTAAAAATTCTTCGAGTGCAGGAGGATATTTTACAGCCATATTTAACATCTTCATCCAGTCGTTTGCAACTGCATAAATGTTTTTGTATAAATCTTCCCTTAACTTCTGTACAGTCTTTGGTAAAGGATGATGAAAATATTTATACTCACCTAATCCATAGCGATGTCTTTCCATGATCACGGTCTTGCGAAAAAGCAATGATTTATTATACAACTTCAAAACACTTTTACATTCAGCTTTATTAAGTGCATCGTTGAGAATTGCATAACCTTTTTCATTGAGCGACGACTGAATTTTATTCCAGTTATTATTATTGATATTCATGCCTACAATTTTTTATGCTACCTGCATTTGTGCTGCTTCCCATCCGATCATTGCCATTTTGCGCGGCGTTCCCCAACGATATTCTCCGATGCCTCCAACGGTTTTAATCACCCTGTGGCAAGGAATGATGAATGCGACAGGGTTACTGCCGATCGCTGAGCCAACCGCCCTTTGTGCCGCAGGCTGCGAAATGGTGTGTGCTATGGAGGAATAGGATGATAAATATCCCTCGGGTATGCGCAGCAATGCTTCCCATACTTTCAACTGGAATGGCGTTCCCTTCAGATGCAGTTTTATTTTATCCGTTTCATCAAAATCATTTTCGAAAAATTTTTGCACCAACGCATGGTGCTGATCTTCTCCTTCAAAAATTTTTGCATCCGGCCGTAATGATCTCAATTCATCTTCTGCCGTCTTTGCCGATCTTTCAAAGAATAAAAGATTACAGATACCCGCATAAGTGGAAGCAATTAAATAATTGCCAAACCGGCACTCGTGAAAGCTGTATTGAATGGAAAGATTTTTACCGCCGTTTTTATATTCCCCGGGTGTCATCCCTTCAATATTTACAAACAGGTCATGCAGCCTGCCTGTGCCCGATAAACCTGTTTCAAAAGCTGCATCATATACAGATGCATCATTGCGTTTCAGAATTTCTTTTGCGTGTTCTATGCTGATGTATTGCAGAAATTTCTTTGGGCTTACGCCTGCCCAATCCGTAAATATGCGTTGGAAATGGTAAGGGCTTACATGAACACTTGCTGCGATTTCATCCAGACCCGGCTGCTCCTGACTATGGTCTTTTATATATTTCAGCGCTTCAGCAATCCGATAATAGTCGTGCATAATTTTTAAATTTTAATACCACAAAAATAGAAGGCCTTTTTCTGCAGATAAACCCGAAACTTGCTGAAATGTTGAAATGTTGAAATGTTGAATGTTTTTTCTTCGTACTTCTCACTTCGTATCTCGTACTTTTCACTTCAATTCACAAAAACTTCATCTACAAACACCCACGCTTTTTGGCCTTTGCCTGGATGCCATTCGGGAAGATGATAAACAGGCTGCATAACCAGCCTTATGAATTTTATCCGTGTCGGTTTGAAGGAACATTCCAGCGCAGTATTTTCTTTTTCTGTAGATTCCTTTGTAGGTTGCTGCGGAGTAATGCTGCCTAACAGTCTTAATTGCTTTGCATCAGCGCCACCCCACACTTCTACTTTCGCCGGCGGGAAAATAAAGCTGTTTATATCCTGCAGCACGCTGATAGTGATGCTTTTTGCTTCCACAGCTTTTGCAAAAAAAAGCATTGCATCAAAGTCATTATTTCTGCAACCAAGCCATTTGCCATTGGCAAAATTCAAATCGCTTTTATCAAGGTCAATAATAGTTTTCGGGCCATCAGCTTTAAATTTCGCATCGGCAGGTTTCAGCAACGCCACACTATCCGGTTCATACGTACGCTTAAAAAAATGCTGTGTTATTATATCACTGCTGATCCATCCGGGCTTAAATGCTTTTGCTTTTATGGTCACTTCTGAACTGAGGATAACATCATTTTTGTAAACAGGAGAATTGGCACTATCAGGATCTTTGCCATCCAGCGTATATCGGATAACTGTACCATTAATGTAATGCTTTAGTTTGAGCGGAAGCGGCTCTGTAATTACCAGTTCTTCATTTTGCAAAATAGGTGGTGTAAGTTTGAGTACAAGCGTATCTCCTTTGAACCCTGTGAAATATGCAATGTTTTTATTGGTTTGTAATAATTGCGGTATATCTTTCTCTGTAATATTTGTATTCCATAAGTAAACATGCCTGAGCTTTGGAAGTGATTGCAATACAGTTAACTGGGTTAGCTGTACTGTTGTTCCTGATAGTGACAGGCTGTTCAAATATTTCAGTTGGGCTAAATCACTCAATGCTTTGCCTATAGCTGTTGTAAAATTGAGATTTAGCTTTCGCAGATTTTTAAATGTACCAATGATCTTCATGTCTTCATCTTTCACAGGCATATTCTCAAGATTAAGCTGAACAATTTTTTCACTCACCGGTTTTAATTCTTCCAATTGTTTCGAATTGTAAAATGCACTGTTGAAAAAGTCAACTGTCAAGGCAGGCGAACCGATTGCTAATGGTGTAACGACCCGATTATTGTTGTTGAGTTTTTTTATCTCTTTTTCATCTGCTGCAGAAAAATCATATTCTTCTTCAACAGAAGATTTTATTTTTTTTGATGCAAGAATTCTCAATGTGTCGGAGGCAGAAAGGTCAATCAGCTTTTTGTCAAAGCTTGCACCGCTTTTTATCCATGCATATAATATTTCCATTTCCTCGTCGGTGAGTTGCGGTTTGCCGGGTGGTGGCATGTGCTTTTTTGCATCAGGGGGTAAATGAATCCGCTGTATCAACAAACCCAGGTCCTGCTGCGTTGTGTCCCATAATTTTCCATCTTTCCCGCCTTTCAGCAGGCGCTCCTTTGTTTCCATAATAAGCTCGCCCTTTGCTTTTTTACTGTTGTGACAGCCCATGCATTTGCTTTCCAAGACCGGCTCTACAAGATCAGCATATATAAAAGCTTCTTCGAAAGGCACTTGTGGTTTTTTCTTTTCAGGAATAATGGGGGAAAGCACAAAATTTTCTCCATGTGTAATGCTTCCGCCGAGATCACCCGCTATTACAAGGATGATTGTTACTGATGCTACGGATATTTTTGAAATAACGACATGTTGCTCCAGCCATCCGCGAAAATTGTACATGATGAAAAGCAGGAAGGAAGTCATCACACCTGTCCATTTATGCCAGGCAATCTCATCAGCATCGTAGCCAGGTTCACGTGAAAGCAATAACCCCATTAAGGCAGTAATAGAAGCTGTGAAGGCCGCAGCTAATAATAAACCTTCAGCAACTGGCCTGTACCATGATTCTTTTTTGAATGATTTTGGGGTGACGAGCAGCCAACATGCATACAATAAAATGAGTACAATCGGAAAATGTAATATCACGGTATGCATGCGGCCAAATACCTGCAGCCACGAAGGGACTACCAGTTTATCTTCCACAATTAAAAAAAAGAACAATAGCGCATTGAAAGGAACAAGAGATGCGGCAATAATATTTTTCAGCTTCATCGTGGATTTATACTGCTGGTTGTTGGTGTGATGAATTTCATTTTATACCCTGGTCAATTTATAGGGATATACTTTTCCGGATGCCCATTGCGCTACATATAAACTCTCATCACTGTCCACGCATACATCATGCGGATGTACAAATATTTTTTCTGTCTGCTTCATCGGCTGCAGCTTGTCGTCAATGTATTGCGGTTCACTTCCGCCGATATTGCTTACTACTTTATTATCCTTATCAAGAATGGTTACAAAGCCCGTACCCTCGGCGCTCAGGTCGGGAGAGCGTAATACTGCGGCATACAAATGATCTCCTTTTATAACAGGCCGGCAAACGCATGCGCCTGAAAGGTGAATTACCTCCAGCAACTCGCCGTCCATGCTGAACCGCTTGAAAGCATTGCGTGTCCTGTCTGTTACAAGCAGCAATTTTTTTCCGCTACGTTTGTCGAAGCAAATCCCGTGAGCATTGTCAAGGTGTTC
>JAHEZC010000156.1 GCA_023251275.1 Parafilimonas sp.
TTCATGCCAATGCTGATTTTTCTCCAAACTTACCTCCATGATAATCCTCGATAATCTCCTCCTGTGTGTTCATTACAAAAGGGCCATAAGCTGCGAAAGGTTCATGAAAAGGCGTGGCATAACCAAACAATATCATTGCATCAGTGAGCGCCTTTATTTCAATCATTGTTCCTTCATGGCTGAATTGCACAAGATGATGCATAGATACAGATTCTCCGTTCACTAACAGTTCTCCTTTGACCACATAAAGAAAAACGGTTTGGTTCACCGGCACATTTATACTGAACCTGCCATCAGTCTTGAAATGTATGCCTGTAAGATGAATATCTGTAAGTGGTTTAAAAGGGCCTTCTGTGTTGCCCCAATTTCCTGAAACAATTTGTGCAGTCACTTTGCCATCATCCCATGAAACTACGGGTAATTCTTCTTTTTGCAGCCCTGTATATTTCGGAGGGGTCATTTTATATTTTGCGGGGAGATTTACCCATAACTGCAATATTTCGAGAGGGCCGCCTTTTTCTTTGAATTCCTGCGACGAAACTTCTGCATGCATCAGTCCGCTGCCGGCAGTCATCCATTGCACGCCGCCTTCTTTGATTATGCTTGACGGGCCGCTGCTGTCTTTGTGCATCAGGTCACCTTCAAGGATAAAAGTTACTGTCTCAAAACCACGATGCGGATGCGGGCCAAAAGGCAAACCGTTATTATGCGGCGGGTACAGTTGCCAGCCATGATGATTCAAAAAAAGAAAAGGGTCCAACTGGTTCATCGCAATATGGTGATTGGGCATTGCCCTGTAAGTAATGAGATCGGCAATGGGCTCATACGCTGCTTTGTGTTTTGCTTTGATGATTTTCATGATGGACGATTTACACCGCAAATTTCGAAATAATAAACAGAATGAGGAAACTCAGATCATAATTCATCTATGTATAATTCTAATCCGGGCCATTAAAGCCGCAAAGTGAATTCAGGTGACTTTGTGATTATGATGCTGCATGAATTCGTTGTCCTCACCACGGCAGCAGTTTCCATAGAGCGATCACTTCAAGTGCAAAAAGCATGGAAAGAATTCCGACACCGCGTGCTGTAGCTGTGGGATTTCCTTTCGTTAAAAGCCACCAATTGAACCAACGCACGAAAAGGGGCATGGTAATAAAGCTCGTTAATGCAACACTTATCGAGTTGCCGATGAATGTTGCCAGCGAGGCGTGAATATCCCAGCCCGTCAAAACAGGGCTCAGGAATTTCATCTCAAGCATAACGATTGGAAAGAGGCCGAGCAGCACAAGCAATGCGGCCTTCCAATTTGGAGGGCTTTCACCCGTTACTGGATCTACGGGTACCCAACCAGGAAATGCCGTGTGGAGACGCATGAGATCTTCACTTTCAATGAATTCCTTTGTTTCGGAAAGCAATGTCCTGCGCTCTGGTGCATTCATCCAGGCCTCCAGGTGTGCTGCTGAGTCATAGCGAAGGATTGACGTCCAATGCCCGTCCTTTCCGCCTTGGGGCGGCTGGAGATAGTTGCCCCTGTACCCTGGATATTTTGCCTGCGCTGCCTGGATGCGTCCTGCCCACTCCCGGTAGCGGTCTGCCATACCGGGACGGACCTTCGAAAAAATCACCTCTGTCACATCAGAACCAGGTACAGGGCCTGTACCAACCGCACTGGTTGTCTCATCAAAATTGCCGCTGTCGAGAAGCGGGATCACTTTGTTAAGAATCTCCGTACGTATAGGTGACCGCAGCCATTATGCAATGCATGCTTCAGATTCAAAATTGACGATGATTGTCCACGGCTCCACCGGTTTGCCTGCGGGTGGCGGGACCATGTCTGTGCTGAGGAAGCCGGGGAATTTAGAGATTGCAGAGGAATATTGCGCCTGCCATGCTGCGAAAACTTCTCCGGAACCCGGATGAACCTTTGCAGTGCCGATGAGAACCGCTTGATTGGTCATTGTACAGGAATTTTATAAATGAAATAAAAATAAGGATAACTGCTAACGCTGATGATAAATAAGCTAAAAGATTTAATTCCGTTTACGAATTATTAGTAATATGTTTGAACTTAATGCTTGTGTTTAACTGCACCGGTTGATAAAATTCAGTATTCTCCGCTTACATTTTTAATCATAAACAAAAATCAATGAAAGAAAATCAGATTGAAACAACTATGCCCGGCACAACCGTTATACGCGGAGCATTCTTCGACTTCCTTGATGATCCCTGGAAATATATCGGAAGAGAACAGGAAGCCGCACGCTATATCCCTGATGGATTACTCGCTGTGAAAGACGGCATCATCGCAGACTTCGGAATATTTGAAGATCTTTCTGCCAGGTACGCAGATCATGAGATTACGCATATACGCAACCGGCTCATTCTTCCGGGATTTATTGACGGACATATCCATTTCCCGCAAGTACGCGTATTAGGTGCTTATGGAAAGCAACTTCTTGACTGGTTACAAATATGGATTTTCCCCGAAGAAATCAAGTATGCCAACCGCGACTATGCGAAAGAAGCTGCTGCTCATTTCTTCGACGATCTGCTTGCAGGAGGCACAACTACCTGCCAGGCATTTACCACCAGCAGCCCTGTTTCTACAGAAGAATTCTTCGCGGAAGCGGAGCGCAGGGGAATGCGTACCATTTCAGGATTGACGGGAATTGACCGTTTCGCTCCGCCGGAATATGTGATCACTCCGGAAGATTTTTATACAGAAAGTAAACGGCTGATCGAGGCATATCATCGTAAAGGGAGGCACCTTTACGCCATTACTCCCCGCTTTGCTGTCGGGTGTACCGATGAAATGATGGAAGCCTGTGCAAAGCTGAAGAAAGAATATCCCGATTGCTGGATCAACACGCACATTTCCGAAAACCCCACTGAAGTCAGGCAGGCAAAGCAGGAGTTCCCGGATTGTGAGGATTATACTGCTGTGCATGAGAAACATGGATTGCTTGGGCCAAAGTTCACAGCGGGCCATGGTGTCTGGCTGTCTAACGATGAGTTCCGGCGGTTCGCAAAAGCAGGAGCGGGGGTATGCTTCTGCCCGCTCTCGAACCTGTTTCTCGGAAGCGGATTGTTCCGCATTGGAAGGGCGCTTGATCCTGAACACCGTGTTCGCCTGTCTCTCGGTTGCGACATGGGCGGTGGAAATGCCTTCAGTATAATCAGGGTGCTGGAAGAAGCATATAAAGTAGGGATGTGCAACAACACGATGCTCGATGGTTCAGTGAGTGAACGGGAACACGATGCTGCTGAGGCAGAAAGGAACAAGCTTAATCCTTACAGGGCATTTTATCTTGCCACACTGGGCGGCGCCAATGCCTTGTATATTGATGATGTGCTCGGCAACTTCAATGTTGGAAAGGAAGCTGACTTTGTAGTGCTCGATTGGAATGCAGGGCAACAATCAATGGCATGGCATCAATCTCTTGTGAGTACAGAAGATGCCCCTGCAACAATAGACGAAGCCGCTATGCTGTTATTTGGGATTATGGTTTGCGGCGACGACCGTAATGTGGATGAAACATGGGTTTATGGCAATCGGGTGCATAAAAAAGCATGATAGCGGCGGATATTCTTTGTTGGAGTATCTGCTTTAAAATCCTTTGCAGAATGACAGGTGTATCCGGAATTTACCGGTACGATTGAATTATCCATAGTTGCTTCGCTTTTAATCAAACCTCCTTTGGATTATATTCAGTAGAATCCCCGCAGTAACTAACAAACTGTTAGATTCGCAATATACTTTCCACGCTCAAAAGCAAGACAAAGGAGATATTCGGGGAAGAATTGATTCAACAGATATTATCTGGGGGCTTGGCAGTTTTCATTGCCTGAGCCAGCAGGAGCCGGAGGTTGTGTAGTTGGAGAGACGGGAAAATCGGGAAGTCAGAAGAGTCAGGAAAGAATAAAAGAGCTTACACTATTTCTTTCTTGATACCAAAAGGAGAAATTTGATAGGCATAATTATTTTTATTGCTTATTCAATAAATAGGTAAGGTTTTATTAAAATCAATTTTGTATTATGACTAAAATGGATTCGAGCTTTTAAAATCAAATTTGTTCTTTTCATTTTAATAAATTTAAATCTCGAATTATAACATCAGCTCTTAAAATTATTGTGGCTATTGGTTGGGTTATCTTGAAGAATAAATATTCAGCTGATTCATTAATAAGGCCACATTGCATACCTCCAAATTCTATCCACTCAACTTGGCTACCATTATTTGTTCGTTTGCAGACGTAAAAAAATGGAGACCCAGAACCGCCTAAAGCTAACGGTTGTGTAGCTGTAAAATAATTATCATAAAACTGAGTATCATTAATACCAATAGCAGTTCCATCAATTGATGAAGCAGTATAAAAAGACGGAGAAAATAAAGTAAAATCAATTTGAGCGAAAATATCTCGCTTAGAAACAGGGCTGAATGGCAAAATATTCACCTGTTTAAAGTCGGAGAGATTATTTTGTGGTGACAGGAGAATAGTGCTTTGTAAAGTGTTTGGAATCGAAAGAACAAGTTCATTTTTACTTTGTTCATTAATATTTAAAAAGCGATCATTATCTCCAGGTGTATCAAAATTGGTTGTATTTTCTTTCAGATCCTCTGGTATGTACAATCCAAGCCAGCTCGAGTGTTTTCTTCTGACAGAATCAAAATCAAAGAAGTAATCATTTTTGTTTATATAAAAAACTTCTTCAGAATTTGGCAAAATTCTTAAAGTATCTTGATCAACTGGAGATAAGAATGCCGAAAGTAATGTTTCAAATGATTTATTATAATTCACTGTAAGTTCATTGATGTCACCGTTTACTGAAATAATTTTTAAGGGTTCGGGTTTCTCAAATGAAAAAGAATAATCTTTGTTATTGAAATAATTTTCGAATAAAGTATCCACAGTTATAAAAGGAGAAGCGATAGAAATACTATTGTTAATTATAGTAAGAGCATTTTCATTACTTTGGTTATCAGCTAAAATTTTATTACTTCTCCATGAAGGAAAATAGTTTTGAATAGACAATGTGTTTTCAGAATCTAATTTACTATTTTCATTGGGCAAATACAACAAAGATGAATTCAGTTGTTGTTCATGAAATGGAATACTTATTTTATAATCTGAAGTAAGAATATTTGGCTGATCCCAGGCATTTGGATATGTCCAAGAAAACTCATTATTTCTTTTGATACTTTCAGTTTGCTTAGCAATGATATCATTATTTGATCTGGTATATTGATAAGATATTAGTTGAAGTGAATTATAATTTTTTTTCTGTTTTTCTGCATCTATAAATTTTTCTATAGAATTTAAATTTTTAAGAACATTTTTTGGAATTAACTCCGTAACGTCATAAAAATATACATCAGGCTCCTCTATAAAATTCTTGAAATTAAACCCTTCAGAAGGAGGTTTGATAGTAAAAAAATAAGCCCTATTTTTATTATCATAATATCTGACTTGAATACTGTCATAAGGCCCTTTATTGGTTCCACTCCAGCTATCTAATCCGGTGAATACATGATAACATGTAAATAGATAAATCTTTTTATCCTTTCGAATAAAAAAGCAACTTGCACTTCCAGATTTTGCAGGGTCCTTAGCGTATTGAATGAGAAGGTATGTGTATTTCGATAGTGAATCGTATTTAAATTGACCGTATGATGATAAACATAGCAGTATTAGAACAATGCACCAATAAATTTCTCTGCCTTTTTTTAAAATTTTCATAATGAAAAAGTTTTACATGACAATCTCTCATAAAGCAGTTTTTTTGATTTTCTTAACAATGCAATTTCAGAAATATTAACCTATTTTTTAAAATGAATTATACACAGATGAGGAAAACTTTCTTCCTAATGGCGTATAAATCGGGAGGCTATTGTGTTTTGCTACTTGTGCCAAAAGGCTGTGTACCCTTACTTTTTCGGCTTATTTACTACCAGCTCTGAATAACGATCACACCATATTCCCGCCACAAAGTTGAAAGCGTACACTGGAGTGACACAAGCGGCGATGACATGAAATATCTCAGTCAGCTTCATAAAACTACTGCTCATTAGCTTCTCGAATATCTTTACCTACATTTGCTCATCTAAAAAAGATTGTATGCATTTCGAATTCACCGAAGAACAACTGATGATACAAAGAGCAGCACGGGACTTTGCACAGAAAGAATGTTTGCCCGGTGTAATTGAACGCGATGAGCATCAGAAATTTCCTTACGAACAGGTGATGCAGCTTGCCGGTCTTGGTTTTTTAGGCATGATGGTGAAGCCGCAATACGGTGGCGCCGGGATGGATACCGTGAGCTATGTGCTGGCAATGGAAGAAATTTCCAAAATTGACGCAAGTGTAAGTGTATGCATGAGTGTAAACAACAGCCTTGTGTGCTGGGGCCTTGAAGAGTATGGTACTGAAGAGCAGAAACAAAAATATCTCGCGCCGCTGGCACACGGGAAAAAAGACGGCGA
>JAHEZC010000157.1 GCA_023251275.1 Parafilimonas sp.
GTGCACCGGGGCGGGCGCCACTTATTGCATCACATGCCTGAACTATGGGTGATATAACGTAACCCATTTCAATTTCATCATGGTGAGCACCAATAGCGTTTACAACCGCAGGATTTTCACCGTATTTTTCGGCCAGTTTTGCGCCAAGCAAAGCATGACTTAGTTCAGTCTCTTCATCAGGAACTTTTCCAATGTCGTGCAGAAGACCTGCCCGTTTTGCCAACTTGGAATTCAGACCAAGCTCAGAAGCCATAATTGCACAAAGATTAGCCACTTCCCGGCTGTGCATTAAAAGATTTTGCCCGTAAGAAGAACGGAATCGCATTTTTCCTACTATCCGCACCAATTCTTTATGCAAGCCGTGAATACCCATTTCAATTACAGTTCGTTCACCAATTTCCATTACCTGCTCCTCAAGCTGCTTTCGGGTTTTTTCCACAACTTCTTCAATCCTGGCAGGGTGAATGCGACCGTCAGCAATTAATCTTTGTAAACTCAAACGGGCAATTTCACGCCGCAGTGGGTCAAATGATGAAAGTACAATCGCTTCCGGCGTATCATCTACAATCAAATCTACGCCTGTCAAAGCCTCAATAGTGCGTATATTCCTGCCCTCCCTGCCTATTATTTGCCCCTTGATTTCATCATTTTCGAGGTTAAATACAGTGACCGTATTTTCAATAGTTTGCTCTGCAGCCGTACGTTGAATGGATTGAATAACGATTTTCCTTGCCTCCTTATTCGCTTTGAGTTTAGCTTCTTCAATCATTTCCTGCTGAAGGGCCATCGCCTGGTTTTGCGCCTCATGTTTAAGGCTTTCAACCAATTGAGCTTTTGCTTCTTCGGCAGTTAATCCTGCAATTTTTTCAAGTCGCCGGATATGTTCTTCCTGGTGCTTTTCCAATTCATTTCTTTTGTGATTTACAACTTCAATTTGCCTGCTGAGGTTTTCTTTGATCGCTTCATTTTCTTTGATCTGCCGGTCCAATGAAGATTCTTTCTGATTAATACTTATCTCTTTTTGTTTTATCCGGTTTTCCGCATCACCAATTTTTCTGTTTCTTTCAAGAACTTCTCTGTCATGTTCTGCTTTTAACTGAACAGATTTTTCTTTTGCCTCAAGTATTTTTTCTTTTTTAATAGTTTCGGCAGTTATTTCTGCTTCTGAAACAATTTTTCGCGCCTGGATATGGGCTTCTTCTATCTGCTTATTCGTGTTTTTAGCAAAAATGAATTTCCCTGCAAATATTCCGGCTATCAGTGCAAGCGCGCCGATTAGTATAAATATTATTGTTTGATCCATCCCTTAGATTTTATAAATTATTCAAATCAATGTGCCTTTCTGTGTCATTGAAGGTTTCACTTTAATGGAAACATGCGAAGATATAATAAATGAACAGAAAGGTTTAGCAATTTTTACATCGGCCCATTTCCCATAGCGGGAATTATAATTACAAAAAAAGGAAAAAAGTTTACCTGATATGTTTCTTCTACTTTGATTTTCAACAATTTAGATACTTAAATTTTAATGGTATTTGTTTTGTTGATTAGTATAGTCCGTTTTTAATTCCCCCTATTTGATACTGTTGGACTAAAGGATTTCGGCTGTCCCGAAAATCTGCTCCCCGGCATAATATAATATATTATACCGGGGAATTGTATTTTTAAAAACCGCTGAGCAATTCAAAAACAATAAACCATCATTGCTGCGTCAGACTTTCAGGAGAGAATAAAAGGCCTGCTGAATAGCACGGATGGTTTTCTTTATATTGAATGATCTGATACTTGCAGAATAAAATGGATAGAAATACCTTTTAACGTACAGAAGTAAGGATAATTGATTAATTCCTTATTTGCTCAAATACATACTCTTTTCTTTATAAAGTTGCCGGAAGTATGGGTCTCTTAAGTTCTTAATGAACCGGATAGCTTCACCTGTGCTTTTCATTTCGGGTCCAAGTTCCTTGCTTACATCAGGAAATTTATTGAAGCTGAATACCGGCTCTTTTATAGCAAATCCCTCCAGTTTTTTTTCTATTTTGAAATCTTTAAGCTTTGCTGCTCCTAGCATTATTTTGGTAGCAATGTTAAGATAGGGAATTTGATATGCTTTAGCTATGAATGGCGTAGTACGGCTTGCCCGCGGGTTTGCCTCAATTACATACACTTTGTCATTTTTTATCGCAAACTGCACGTTAATCAGACCGCAAATATTTAATGCCCGTGCAATTTTTTCTGCATAATATTCCATTGTTGTTATTACCAATGGGGTAAGATTGAATGCAGGCAACACCGCATTGCTATCCCCGCTGTGGATACCTGCAGGTTCTATGTGCTCCATTACCCCCATTACATGAAAATCTTCTCCATCAGATATGCCGTCAATTTCCGCTTCCTGGCAGCGGTCGAGAAAATGATCAATCAGTATTTTGTTGTTGGGTATATGCTTGAGCAGGCTTACCACAGCTTTTTCCAGTTCATCATCATTGATCACGATCCGCATTCTTTGTCCGCCTAATACATAGCTCGGACGCACAAGCACAGGATACCCAACCTTGTTAGCCACTTCAATTGCTTCATCGGCGGTAAACGCTGTGCCATATTCAGGATAAGGAATTTCGAGTTCCTTCAGTAAATCACTGAACCTTCCTCTATCCTCAGCAGTATCCATGTCATCGAATGAAGTGCCGATTATCTTTATGCCTTTTTCGTGTAAACGTTTTGCAAGCTTTAAAGCTGTCTGCCCGCCTAATTGCACAATTATACCATCAGGTTTTTCCAGTTCGACAATTTCCCATAAATGTTCCCAGTAAACCGGTTCGAAATATAATTTGTCTGCCATATCGAAATCCGTGGAAACTGTTTCCGGGTTGCAGTTTACCATTATGGATTCATAGCCGCATTCTTTAATAGCCAGCAAGCCATGGACACAGCAGTAGTCAAATTCAATTCCCTGCCCTATCCTGTTGGGGCCGCTGCCGAGCACAATGATTTTTTTCTTCTGCGAGGGTATGGACTCGTTGGAGATAAGTGTATAGTTCATTTCCTGAAAGATTGCGCAAAATTAGGGTTCAAAGCTATTGGGTGCAAAAAACAATTCATATTGGATATGAACAAGAATAAGCCGGAAAGGCCCCGCCTGGTTATTAATTCAACCTATATCATGGCTGTTAAACTGATGATAATTCTTTTGGCTGATGCAAACTGCACGACACATTATTGACCGTTTCGAAATAATTTTGAAGGCATTATGCGCATGGTGAGATCGTTAGCTACAGCATTTTTTTTTCTTTTCATAAGCACCGTTGCTGTTCATGCACAGATAAAAATATTGAAAGGCGTTGTCCTTGATAAACAAAGTGATGAACCTATTCCATTCGCCTTAGCCTTATTTAAGGTAAGCGGTAAGGGTGTATTAACAGATTCTCTGGGGAAATTTAGTTTTGTTCTTCGCGATTGGCCGGCAGGAGATACACTTGAAATCAGCAGCGTAGGGTATAAAATTCTTTCAATACCATTTACTGCGATAAAAGATACGGTTTTTCTTTCCATTTATATTGAAGTTTTACCGCCTCAGTACGAAGCGGTTGTAAAGGTGAAATACAACAGAGCATTATGGTTCTGGAAAAAGATTATATCAAATAAAGAAAAGAACGATAAGCATCGGTTTGAAAATTACGGGTATGAAGTGTACAATAAGCTTGAAGTTGATTTGAATAATATCAGGAAAGAAAAACTGGCGCATAACGCATTATTGAAGCCGCTGAATTTTATTCTCGATTATACAGATACTACATCTGAAAAAGTGCCTTTTCTGCCTGTTTATTTAACTGAAACACTTTCTGACTTCTATTACCAACGTCAGCCTTATCGAACCCGAGAGGTAATAAAAGCTACCATAACAAATGGTATTGAGAATGAAAGTTTGATAAAACAGTTAGGCGCTACTTATCAAAACGTGAATGTATATGAAAATACAATTCCTGTTTTTGATAAATCATTCATCAGTCCGTTGAGCAACAATGCGGATAATTTCTACAATTTTAAATTACTCGATACGCAGTATTTAAACAACAAACGGCTGGTACATTTAAAATTCACTCCAAAGCATATTGGCGGAAATTTATTTGATGGCGATTGCTGGGTGAATGATACCAGTTATGCTATTCAGAAAATTACTTTGCGGCCTGCCATAGACGCCAATATTAATTTTGTTTCAGGGCTTACCGTCATACAGGAATTCAAACTTATTAATGACAGTACCTGGTTTTTATACAAAGACAAATTCGTAGCAGATATTTCCCCAATCGGTAAATCAAGGCTCGGCATGAAGGGTCGAAAAACGGCTACTTACAAAAATGTAATGGTAAACAGTTCTTATATAACGCAGGAGTTAGATAAGAGCAAACCAAGCGAGGATGTATTAGTGCTTCCAAAGGCTCAAAGTTTACCCGATTCGTTCTGGGTGCGCAATCGCCATGAGCCGCTCAATAAAGATGAGCAAACAGTATATATAATACTTGATACCCTTGAAAAAAATCCTGCCTATCTGCGTTACCGCAACACAATTAATTTTTTAGCCAGCGGTACAAAAGACATCGGCAACTTCAGGATAGGCCCCTGGTACTATTGGGTAAGCGGCAATGCATGGGAAGGGACCAGGATGCGTTTCGACCTGGCTACAAACAAGGGGTTCAGCAATCATCTTTACCTGCATGGGTATCTTGCTTATGGGTTTAAGGACCAGCAGTTCAAAGGCAAAGCTGAAATGAAGTATCTTTTCAAAAAGCAGCCCTGGTCTTATCTGTTGCTGTCTTACAAAAATGACCTCGATAACGGACAGGTTTATTACGACCAGCTTGGCAGCGATAATTTGTTTGCGCTCTTTTTTCGTAAACCAAATGTTCCTTATAAATATCAGCGTGTTAATGAAAAGAAATTTGAATATTTTTCAGAAACCAACAAGAGTATTTCTTTTGGAGTTAGTCTGTCAAGCAAGCAGTATAACCCATTGCTAAATCTTCCCGGCAAAGAATTATTCCCTGCACCAGGCGGAGAGTCATTGAATAATTTTGAAACCGGTTTGCGTATCCGGTATGCTTACCAGGAACGCCTGATTGAAGATAATTTCAACAGGTCAAGCTTTGGCAGTGTTTACCCAATCGTAGAATTAAGATATGCCCGTGGATGGAAAGGTGTTTTCAACAGCAGTTATGTTTACCATAAAGTTGATCTTACTGTTTCTGATTATGTGAAACTGCCTCCATTCGGCAGCATTTATTACAATTTTTTTGCAGGAAAAATTTCTGGCGCATTGCCCTACCCCCTGCTTGATATATTGCCGGGCAACGACTGGTATTATTACAGCAAATATTCTTTTAACCTGATGACACGGTTTGAATACCTTAGCGACCGCTATGCCGGGTTTAATATAGAACACAATGTTGGCACCGGCTTATTTAAATATATCCCCTTTACACGTAAATGGAAATTTCGCCAGTTCTGGGAAGCAAAAGGAATCATAGGTGATCTCAGTGATGCAAACAAACAGCTTAACCAGGTTGGCGCTAACTCTTTTAAATCGCTTAATGGAAAATTGTACATGGAAGTCGGTACAGGCGTAGATAATATTTTCAAACTCTTTCGAATTGATTTTATATGGCGTGTTTTACCGAGGCCGCTCCCATCTGCATTACAGGAAAAATTTGGTGTATTCTTCGGATTTAGGGTGAGCCTGTAAAATATTCTCAAAAGATATAAGCATTTTTTGTTGCGTCATTTCACTATCCAAAATTTTTTCTTTATTTTTTTGTATCCCTTTAAAATTTCTTTCGGCTTCAGGTGAATGAATTTATTTTTTGCTAAAAGCACAGCATGTATGCATAATGATTTCTACTTGAAATAAAATTTGAAATCCATGCATTTTTTTTACAATTTTCTTGTAAAATTTTAATGTTTCTTACATAATCTTCCGTACCTGTTTTCGTTTCAATACAAAACCAATTTTATCTATGAAAAAGATCGCCTGGTCTGCTGCAGGTTTTATTTTATTTATTATTTCAACATCATTTTATTCGAGAAACACAAACAGCACTAATTACTTTATACTCGTTGATAAAAGTGATTATGAACTGAGTGTGTATGATGAGCGGGGCTGGCTGGTAACTTATCCCGTTGTATTCGGAAACAAGGATCTCCGGGATAAAATGAGAGAGGGAGACAGGGAAACACCCGAAGGCACATTTACCATCATCACCAAAAGAGTGCATGAAAAGTGGAACAGGTTGCTGTTGCTTGATTATCCTACACATGAAAGTTATGAGAAATTCAACCAGAGAAAAGCTTATGGTATTATTCCTCCGAATGCAAGAATAGGAGGAGGCATCGCCATTCACGGCACGTGGCCTCATGATGATGTAGTTGTTGACATGTATCAGAACTGGACTTTGGGTTGCATCAGCCTG
>JAHEZC010000158.1 GCA_023251275.1 Parafilimonas sp.
TGCCTTTAAAATTCTCTAACTGCTGTGCCAGTAACTGGCTTACAACTGTAGGATTAGCATTGCTTAGCACATTTGAGCGAAGTGTAATCACCCGTTTATGGTTCTTTCTTTTTACACTGCCCAGCGTGCTGGTATAATCAATCTTCACGAGCGAACTTATCGGAATGTTTTTAATTGCACCGCCGCTGGCGAAATCACGGAACATGATGCGCATATTCAAAAGATCAATAAGGCTTTTGCGCTGCATTTCATTATTGCGCAACTGTATCTTATATTCATCTTTGCCTTCTTTTATTTTAGAAACTTCCTTTCCAAACAGGGCTGTTCTTATCTGCTGGCCTACCTGGCCCGAAGAAACACCCTCGATCAAGGCTCGTTCTCTGTCAACAGTCAGCGTAATTTCAGGGTTATTCAGATCAACATCCATTTTTAATTCTTCCACACCCGGTACCTGCACGGAATCAAGATAGTTCTTCAGTTCCACTGCCGTTTTAATGAGTGCATCAAAATCCTCACTTGCTACTTCTATATTAACAGGGGGCTCGGTAGGCGGCCCGTTTTGTTCCTGGTCAACGCTTATCTGTGCGCCGGGAATTCCTTTGATCACCTTCCTGATAGAATCAAGATAAGGACTTGTTTCAACACCATTTCGTTTTTCAAATTCCACAAAAGATACCTGTATCCTTCCTAATTCAGGATGTGTGCTTTGGTCCTGGCTTTGCGGATCATTGGCTCCTATGGCTACGTTGGTGATTACACTTTCCACTACCGGATTCGGTTTGCCATTTTCCATACCAAGCACACGGTAAACTTTTCCTTCGATTGTGTGCATGATCGAATCTGTATAATTGACCGAAGTTCCCACGGGTAATTTGAGATACACATAGATCTGGTTAGGATTACCCTTGGGAAAAAAGACAACCGACACACGGCCCGATATCACGGAAATAACAAATATCACAACTGAAAAGATTAATAAACCGAATGTGCCGATAAGCAGCCAAACCGGGCGCCATCCTTTCAACGCCCATCTTAGCAAATTTTCATAATGACCCATAATCCAGGGCAGCACACGATTTTGAAACCCGTGAATAATATCACTTAAAATAAACCGGTTGAACAATACCAGTATAATGATAAAGAGCAAAAAATTACCCCAGAATGTCTGGCCTGCGACGTCAAGTAAAATACCTATTACCAAACCTGTCCACAAGCCTGGTTTTTTGAAAATAGCTGATTTCCGTTTTTCTCCATCTTCAGGCTGGTTCATGAAGTCAACAGCAAATACCGGGTTCATAATAAATGCAACGATCAAAGATGCAGTTAAAGTGAAGATCAGCATCGTGGGCAGGTAGATCATAAACTTGCCTATAATACCAGGCCAGAACAACAAGGGAAAGAAAGGCGCCAGCGTGGTAAGCGTACCTGTAAGTACGGGCACAAACACTTCCCCTGCTGCCATCATGGCTGAAGTGGAGGAGTTTATCTTTCCCTTGTTCTCTGTAAAAATGCGATGTGTATTTTCAATGACCACAATAGCATCATCCACAATAATGCCCAATGCAAACAGCAGGGCAAACAATACGATGAAATTGAGGGTTATATGCGAGCCGACAATGATATCAGCGCCTGGTAAAAACATAAAGGCTACAAACATGCTGAGCGGTACAGATAGTGCAACAAAGAATGCATTCACCACCCCCATAAAAAACATGAGAATGATCAGTACCAATACAAAGCCAATTACAATTGTATTTACAAGGTCCCTGAAGGAAGTGCGGGTGCTCGTGCTTTGATCTGCAGTTATTACCACATTCAAATCGGGTGGAAATCCGGAGGCTTTCAGCTCAGCCACCGCCTGCTTTACGAGGTCAGATGTTTCAATCAGGTTTTCACCCGCACGTTTAATAATATTAAGTGTAATAACATTCTGTCCATTTAATCTTGCATAGCTTTCTTTTTCTTTAATGGTGTCTTTAATGGCAGCAATATCTTTTAGATAGACAGGCGCACCGCTCGTATTTCTGACAATAATGTTTTCAATATCGAAGGCGGTATGTAATTGGCCTTTCAGTTGAAGGTTGCGTTTCATATTGCCGACTTCAAGCAGGCCGCCCGATATATCGAGATTTTCCCGTTGTACGGCATTGCTCACATCATCGAAAGTAACGCCTGCGCTCTGCATTCGATAGTTATCAATATTGATCTGGAATTCTCTTTCCGGAGCGCCCACCACATCAACGCGGTTTATCTGTGTTAATTCTTCCAGCTTGTCTTTCAGGTCATCGGCATATTTTTTTAAACGCACCACATCATAGTTTCCGCTCACATTCACATACATGATCGGCAGATCGCTAAGGCTCACTTCAAGTGCGGTAGGCTGCTGTGTAAGATCTGCCGGCAAATCCTGTTTGGATTTATCAACAGCATCTTTTACCTTTTGCAAGGCAATATCTGTTTTTACATCTGTGCTGAATTCAACAATAATGGCAGAATAATCCTGCTGCGAGGTACTTGTTTCTTTGTTGATCTTTGCGCCGGTGATCCCCTTGATCTGCTTTTCTATCGGTTTGGTTACAAGGTTTTCAATATCCTTGGGTGAATTGCCCACATAAATTGTCTGCACATAAATAGTAGGAATTACCACATCAGGAAACCGCTCTTTAGGTAAGGTAATAAACTGGAAAACGCCTGCCAGGCTCACAAAGAGCATGATAAGGTAAATGGATGTCTTATTCTTTATACTCCATGTGGTGGGTCCAAACTGCTTGAACTTACCAGTAAATTTTTCTATTGCGCTCATAAATTTCTTTTGAATAATTAGGTAGTCATCTTCAGGTCTTTCTTCGCCATGTTTTCTTTTTGAGACGTTAGCTTGATTGTCAGAGTGAATTTTTTTACTTCAAATCGGTGATGATTGGCTGACCGTCATAGAGACCCTGGTATCCATTCGTGATAAGATTATCACCTGCCTGAAGACCGTTTATTATTTCTACTGCATCACCATAGGAAAGGCCTATTTGTACCGGCTTTTTGCGGGCTATCATTCTGCCGTTTTCAGTGGCAGCTACCAAAACAAATTTTCCTTTATCGTCTGTCTGTAAAGTATTGACCGGGATGGTAATAGCATTGGCGGCGGAATAGTCTTCAATTTTTACCAGCGCAATCTGGTTTGGCCTTAAATCCTTATCAGAAGGAAGATTTGCTTCTGCATAAAATGACCTGCTGTTAGGATCAATTATCTTTCCGGTTAAGCTTATTTTAGTTTCGATGCTTTTACTTATGTCTGGAAAACTAACGAGCATATTCGTTCCTTCTCTGACTCTCTCAAGATAATTTTCGGGTATGTTGGCGGTAACTTTTAAGTTTGAAGTATTAACAAGTTTAATATGTCCTGCAAGAGGGCTGCCTGTAAACAATTCTCCCACCCGTATAGTTACTTCTTCTGCAACGCCGCTCATTTCTGCATTTACATTGGTCATATCCCACTGTTCTTTCAGCGTCGCAATCTGGTCTTCAAGGTTCGTTACATTATTTTTTGCATTGATGAGTTGCACTTCAGTTCCTATATTCTGGTCCCAGAGGTTCTTCTGGCGCTGGTAGAGATCCTTTGCGTATGAAAGCTGTGATTCAACCTGCTTAAGGTTTTTAAGATATACGGCATCATCCAGCTTTAAAAGCTGCTGGCCTGTTTGCACATAATCTCCTTGCTTTACAAACAATGCTTTTACCAAACCGCCCTGGCCATTGCGGGGGGCTACATAGGAAATATTTCTCGCATCAATTTTGCCCTGGAGTTCTATATAATGGGTAAAATTTTGAGCTGTAACGGGTGAAACTCCCACCAGTTTTGCGTTTTCAATTGCTGCTGACGTATCGAGCTTTGCAATTTCATTCTGCAGTTTTACAATTTCATTGTTGAGCTTTTGCTGCTGGTTTTTCAACTCGTCCAGCTTTGCTTTTTTCTCTGCAAGGATAGCATTGCCCGGGGCATCAGTTTTTGAGCCGCAGGAAGCGAGGATGACTGTGACAGAGATTATCATTAATTTGATCAACTTTTGCATATATACTGTTGTTTTATTGTCAGGGATTTTATGGCAGTTTTCCAATGGCTTTCAGGTAGTCTGTTTTTGCTATTACAGCGTCGTACATGGCGCTGATGTAATTGTTTTGTGCTATTCTTAAGTCAAGCTGAGAATTGGTTATATCTGTGGTGGAGCCTGTGCCGACTTCAAATTTCTTTTTCGCCTGTTCATATACCTTTTGAGCGAGACTCATATTTGTTTTTTGATTGTCGAGTGTAAGCACAGCAGCATCAAATTTATTTTTTGCCTGCCCCGCTTCTTCATCAATAGAAAGCTTAAGGTCCTCCAGCAGGTTTTGCGATTGCTTAAGCTCCAATTCAGCTTTCTTTACATTAGCATCTCTTAAATAGCCGCTGAAAATAGGAAAATCAATGCTGAAGCCTACATACCAACTGGTAAACCAGTCGCCTCTGTTAAAGAAATTAAACTGATTTCGCATAGCCTGTTTTGAGAACTGACTGTTTAGATTTGCTGAGGGCATATAGGCTGCTTTGTACCTTCTTATATTATAACCATTCAATATATTTATCAGTTCAAGATATTGATATTCTTTTCTATCATGATACTGATAGCTGGTATCCTGCAGTATTTTTTCTTTTATTTGCTCATCTGTAACCCTGTCCGTCAGGATGAGCGTATCTCCTGCAGGCATGCCAATCAGGTATTTCAAGCCAAGATAGCCATTATCAATTATGCTCTGATTCTTCAGTTTTTCTGTTTCGAGGTTTGCCAACTGAACTGTAGCGCGGTCAACGTCAAGCATTTCGCCAAAACCATTTTTATAGAGTTCACCTGCATCATGCTGCAGCCTCCGGGCTCGCTCTATATTGGCATCCAGCAAATCCATCTGTATTTG
The DNA here is from genome assembly GCA_023251275.1 of Parafilimonas sp. Taxonomy (GTDB): domain Bacteria; phylum Bacteroidota; class Bacteroidia; order Chitinophagales; family Chitinophagaceae; genus JAHEZC01. Next base: position 4,942 of record JAHEZC010000158.1, read on the forward strand.
GCTGACCACCAACTGGTAATAAATTTTATATACATTTACCCGGATACTTTCTTCTGTAACCTCCAGGCTTTTTTGTTTGGAATCAAGTGCAGTTTGTCTTGCCTTTAATCCTACAAACACCTGTCCGTCGAATAAAATCTGTGAAAGGCTGATTCCCGCTGCAGTATTCCATTTTGTACCAAAAGCTGCCGAGATAAAACCAAAATCTGCGGGAGATGTTATAGGGTTTCCATTGCCATCTTTCACTCCTTCCTGTTCAAGAACGCCATAAGTGGCTGCCGCAATGAAATTAGGAAACGATTGAACAGTAACATTGGGAAAGTAAGTCGTATTTAAATTCCCTTTCACCTGCGGATATGCTGATGATGTATAGGCCCTGTTGACCTGTTCCTGTATCTTCAGATCCAGCAATGCATTTTTGACCTGCGTATTATTTTTCTTAGCATAGTCGAGACATTGCTGCAGAGAAAATTCATGCTTTGTTTCCTGCTGCTGCTGTGCGTTTGCATTAAGCAATACTGCTATAAACATTAAAACCGTACTGATAAATCTTTTTTGTTGCATACAGTTTATTTTTTATTTTCCTGTTTTTTGCCGGTAATATTTCTGAATGACTTTTACGCCTTTTGGTGTAGCAATACCGTGCAGAAAATGTAAAATGATCTGCTCTTCAATATCCACCAGTTTAAATTTATTTTTTGGAAATACATCCATATTAAAGCCCATCATGATAGTGCCGATCCTGAAGCGGGCGATTATTTCAATAGTAAAATCACCTCTGTATAGTTCTTCTTTTATTCCTCTTTCGAGATTATCATAAATTACCCTGTATAAAAAATCGTTTTTATACTGAAGAAATTTTCTGAAAACAGACGGATGGTATTTTTCAAGATCGTACAAGATAGATGGATTCATGGCAGCAAGCATTTCCTCAATCATATTCCATGCAAGAAAAATTTCATGAATAGCATTTTCTGCTTCTTTCTTGTCAAAGAGGCATTGCTTTTCATTTTCTTCAAGCCGTTTTTGAAAAACAGCATCTACCAGTTCGTCTTTATCAGAAAAACTTTGATAAATTGTTTTCTTTGAAATGCCAAGCTGGCCTGCAATTTCATCCATCGTCACACTGCGGATACCGTAGCGCTCAAACAATTCTTCAGCCTTTTGCTGTATTCTTTCCTTCATTTCCATACATGCGTCTTAAGCGGATGCAAAACTATGGAAACTATTTTTGTAAATTAAGTTTCCGACATATTTTTTTATTTTTTTTATCAATTTTCAGCATACAGTTGCGGGGAGTAAAAGCTTTACTGCAGGAAACACTTTTGCTGGAATAGCATATTTATCATTTACTTTAGCAACAAAAAATGACAGATATGGATAACCTGAAAGATAATATTAAAGCCCCCCTGCACTGGAAAACTCTCTTACAGAATTTTCTCCAGGGTTTAGTGATCATCGCACCGGTGGGCGTCACTATTTATGCGGTGCTTTGGCTTTTTAATACGGTGGATAA
>JAHEZC010000159.1 GCA_023251275.1 Parafilimonas sp.
TTTTTTCTGCTTTCTTCAGATCACTTCCTTCCGGGGCAATGATGAGGTTTTCTTTCGTCATCACTTCTTTTATTTTGCGCTTCTTATCATATTCAAACCGAAGGTCACGGTTGGTTAATATCCCGACGAGCCTGGCGCTGTTATCAACGATAGGGATACCGCCAATCTTGTTTTCTTTCATCAGGCGTAATGCATCGCCGATAGTAGCGTCATCATGCAAAGTAATGGGATCAATGATCATTCCGCTTTCACTGCGCTTTACTTTGCGCACCTGCTCCGCCTGTTTTTCTATACTCATGTTTTTGTGCAGAATACCGAGGCCTCCTTCCCTCGCCAGGGCAATCGCAAGGGTAGTTTCTGTTACTGTATCCATAGCAGCCGAAAGAATAGGAATATTAAGTGTAATACTCTTCGTCAATTGCGAGCAGAGATTGACTTCACGGGGAAGAACGGCGCTGAAAGCGGGCATCAGAAGTACATCATCGAAGGTGAGGCCTTCGCCAAAAAATTTTTTACTGACTGTCTTGTTGCGGGGGGAATTGATTAGTGTTGCCATGTGCAAAGATATATCAGCAGAATAATACGAGGCAAATTTTGATTGAAGGTTGATGAATATGGGTAAATTGTGTAAATTTGAAGAAAGCGATAAAGCATGCAACTTATAGAAAGCCGGAAACGGGTTCGCAGAAAGAAAATTCCTGATTCTTTGATTTATGAAATAATGGACGGGAAGCCACTTTATTATAAAGGTTATAAAAAAGTATTGCAAAAACAGCTAAATACTGAAGGAGTTATGGGAAGCAGCACTCTTCATGCGCTTATATTGGAGTATATACTTCGTATTTTATATAAAGCAGATAAAACTAATGCTTTCAGAATTTTTTCCGGCGAATTAGGGCAGCATCTTGATATAAATAATAATCTTTCCGGTGATATCTTAGTGTATGGTATTGGAATGATGCCGATAGAAAAAATTTCAACACATTATGCTGATGTACCTGCACTGTTACAGATCGAAATTGATATTCATGCTGAACTCGAAGATTTTAAAGATACTGCTTATATAAAAAAGAAAACTCAAAAACTGCTTGATTTTGGTACGCAAAAAATTATCTGGATATTCTCATCTACACAACAGGTAATGGTTGCAGAAAAAAATAAAGATTGGTTATGGATTGACTGGAATAAAGACATACAAATATGGAAAGATGAGCATTTTAATGTTGGTGAATACCTGAAGCAACAAGGAGTGAAAGTTGAAGAAGATTAATTTCATTTTAATTCAGCTTATACATTTTCCCCGGCAGGCTCACAACTGCATTTTGCAATTCAAGGTTTAGAATAGACGCTGCAATGGAGCTGCTGCTCAAGCCACTTTTCAGATACAATTCATCAATGTGTACTGCTTCTTTTTGTTTCAGAATATTTACAATCACTTTCTCATCATCATTCAGATTAAGGAACAGTTCTTTCTGAATTTTCGGTTTCGGTTTTTTTGGCTGCCAGTTCATCATTTCACTTAATTGGCTTGCATCAGTGAGTAAAACTGCCTTATTGTTTTTAATGAGATGGTTGCATCCGGTACTTTTGTTGTCAGTCGTTTTACCGGGAAATGCAAAGACGTCACGATTATAATTATTGGCCAGTTCTGCCGTGATCATGCTGCCGCCTTTTACAGCAGTTTCAATTACAATGGCAGCATCAGCGAGGCCTGCTACTATCCTGTTTCGTTTGGGAAAATTGTGCTTATCGGGTTTTGTATTTTTCATCAATTCTGTGAGTAAACCACCCTGCTGTACTATTTCTTTGGCAAGTGCTTTATGCTGCGATGGATAAATGGTATCAAGTCCATGTGCAAGTACGGCGATTGTCTGCAGTTCATGCTGAAGTGCAGCTTTATGCGCAATTGCATCTATGCCGAAAGCCAAACCGCTTACAACAATCACATTGTGTTCTTTTAAATCTGCAATTAATTTTTCCGTTACAAGCTTACCATAATCTGTATTACTGCGCGTACCAATGATGCTGATGATCTTCGTGGCATTCAGATCAGCGGTTCCTCTGTAAAACAAAATCGTGGGGGCATCGTAGCAATGCAGCAACCGCCGCGGATAATTTTTATCAGTAAGAAAAAGCGGCACAATTTTATATTTTTCAATGAATAAAATCTCTTCTTCTGCGACTGGAAAATCAGTAAATTTTTTTATCGCAGCAGCTCTTATTTCTCCGATGTTTTCAATATTCCCCAACTCTTTTCTTTTCGCTTTAAATATATTCTCCGCACTGCCAAAATGTTCTATTAGAACTTTTGCCTGCACCGAACCGATATTCGGAACAAGTGTAAGTGCGATTTGATATAGTAAGTCATTTGTCATTGAGCGGTTCGCATTAAAGTCATTGAGGTATTAAGTTATTAAGTCAATGCGGCATTAAGGGATTGCTGCAAGTTGAAGATACAATTTTAAGCAAAACCAAAAAGATGATTGAAAAATATGACTAAAGGGGAATGGCAAACCAGCCTTATAATTTTAATATTAAAACCGAGTCATAATGAATTGCTGCAGCAAAACTTATTTTAATCGTAAATTCGATTTGAGAATGCTAAAGTGCGTGTTCCTATAATTGTAAAAGATGGAATATTTTAATGATTACCTGCCAAGAACAGTTTTCAGAAGTCGTTTGTCGTTTCAGCCATTGATAAGAAGATGGAAAAACATTGTGGAGAATAATTCACCTGGTTCACACAGCTTATACGTTTATTTACTTAACAAGGTATCCGCTTACTCCGAACTGCTCCATGCAATTGATGATTACAAAGTATTGAAACAGCATGAAGAACTGATTGCCGAAATATCAGCTTCACTTTTCCCGATCAGCCTGTCTGAAGATGAAAAACTTTTTTATGCAGGCATACCCTTTTCAAAAAAAATACTATTTGCTTCGAAGCGCTACCAAAAAAATTTCGTTGATGATGGTATCAGCCATTTTAATGATCGTGACACTGAAGAAAAATTACTGATGGCTAAAATCAGCCTTTCTTACCAGATCATTCTTGAACAATTATACCAAATGGAGACCAGCCGGCAAATTGTTGCTGTGCTTCCTTTCAGGGATGGACAGAGCGGTTTGGACCGATATATGGAACTGCGGTTTGATGCCGGTTTTGTTGATGTGGTTGTACCTAAAAAAAAATTGCCCTCTTTGCCCCCAGGTGATTACATGCCCGGTAAGGAAATAAAAAAACCGGAATTTCTCAGAAAGCTGATGCAGCAATTACCATTAGATCAATTTGAGTTTGAAGGATTAATGCTCGTTTATCTGTCTGATATTACAGAACAGGAATCTGTTAATCAAATTCAGCAGATCACGGGAAACGATGCTGCTTTTACCGACAAAGATCAAAGAAAGCATTTTCAAAAAATCGCAGGAAGCCTGTTAAGTATTCCCGGCCTTCATTTCGGACTTACAACCTTTTTTACCATTAACCGGCACCTTATTTTTCCGGAAAGTTTCGAAGAAGGCAGTATCATGTTTCAAAATATTTCTGCAACAGAAGATAAAATCAGGTTGCATCGGAATTTCGGAGAATTATTCAAAAAAAATCCGAAAAAATATTTACTCATTCCGGATATTACTGAAATCTCATTGACGAATGATCCTGTATTGCAATGCCTGCAATTATCGCCGGGCAAAAGTATCTTGCTTATCCCTGTTATTAATAAAAATGCCGAGTTAATTGGTATTCTTGAATTGTATGCTGAAACTGCAAATTCTCTGAGCGCTGACCATGTGCACAGGATGGAAACTGTTGTCAGCTTATTTGAAACTGCTTTGCAGAAAACCAATGACCAAATCGAAAACCAGGCAAACAGAATTATCAAAGAACAATTTACTGCAGTACAGCCGGCAGTAGAATGGAGATTTACCGATGCAGCGATAAATTACATATCAGGATTGCGAAAAGAAGATGACTCTAAAATCGAGCCTATTATCTTTAACCAGGTCTATCCGTTTTATGCGTCAATAGATATCAGAAATTCTTCAGGCGAGAGAACGCATGCAATCCGCCAGGACCTTGCAGAGCAGTTAAGGCTCGTGTCGGGTATTGTTACGAGATCCCAACAGCAACTTCCTTACGCGCTGCTCAGGGAGGTTGAAAACCGCATCAATGATTATATTGCCTCGATTGGTCAATTCCTCACGGCTGATGATCAGCATACTATCCAGGATTTTTTGCTTGGGGAAGCAACTGAACTTTTAAAATATATTGATGATACAATTCCCGCCGAACATGATGCTGTTGAAAAATATTTCCGAATAATTGATGGAACTCTTGAAGCAGGTTATTACCATCGCAAAGGCTTTGAAGACAGTATCACTTTTCTGAATGATAAGATTGCCGGCTTTATTGACCGCGAACAAACTGATGCGCAACGCATTTTTCCCCATTATTATGAAAGATTTGTTACTGATGGCGTTGAATTCAATCTTTATGCGGGTGAGACCATAACGCCATATAAAAAATTTCATCCATTCTATTTGAAAAATCTGAAACTCTGGCAATTCGGCACATTAGCAAAAGCTGCTCGTCTCACAGAACGTTTGAAGCAAAACTTATCGTTGTCACTTCAGACAACACAGCTTTTACTTGTTTATAATCAGCCCATCACCATCCGCTTCAGAACGGCAGAAAGGAAATTTGATGTGGATGGCGTTCAGAATGTGCATTATGAAATTCTGAAGAAAAGGATTGATAAAGTAAGGATCAAACACACTAATGAAAGGTTAACACAACCGGGAACTATTGCCATTGTATATGCACATCCTAAAGATGGTACAGAATACCAGCAGTATATCAGCTATTTTAAAAAACAACAATTGCTTCGCGGCGAGACGGAAAAATATGATCTGGAAGAATTGCAAGGTGTGAGCGGATTAAAAGCATTGAGAGTAAAAGTAATGCCGGAAGATGAACAGGAAATTGCGTAAATTTTATGCATAACACGCTGCCACTAAAACAAAATGAAAATAAAAACAGCAGATTTTCGAAAAATTATTTCAATAATAATCCTGCAAATCATCTATCGCTTTCAGCCGGCCGGGCTTTTTAGGAGATGGTTCTTTTTGACTGTTCTTTTTTGATTGCTCTGTCAATTTATTTTCATCCGCTTTGCCGCTTGCATCTAATAGCGGTGCAGGCACAGGCGCTTCGCCATCATTCAGCTTAAAGGTGAATACTTTGTCCACATGCACCCATTTACCGTTTTGCCATTTGAAACCTTCATAATCGCCATCAGGAATGAGTGTGAACTTTTTTTGTGACTCATTGGTTTCACTAATCAGGTGATCAAAGATGATCATATCCATTTCCGGATCATAATTCATGCGCGCCCTTGCATCTTTTTTGTATTCCAATAAAAAACGGTAAGCAGGCTGTGCAGGTTTAAGACTGTCTTCCGCATAATCAAAATATCTTCCGCCAAATTGAGGATTGCCGTTGTTATCAAATGTAAGCATATCGAGCCATTTGCGCGTGCTTTCAAAACTATAATCATCATAGCCCAATAATGTGTAATATTTTTTACTCTTAAATTCTTTCATGACGATACCATAATAAATAGCGCCAATCCAGTTCGAATTATTTCTTATGGAATCGACAGGATCCTCTGTATATTCAGAAACATCAATGAGGGGAAATATTTTTAAAGACCCATCCGCCGTTCTCATTTGCAGGGCGCCATGGTGCCGGTAATAACTTTCATCTCTTTCAAGCTGCCAGGTAAAAATGCGGAACGAACTATCGGGCGGATACAGCATAGAAACCGTATTAATTGAATCGAATGGATAATAAAATGAATTCGGAATTTTTAAGGCCCGCACCAGGATTTTCACAAATGCGCTGTCAGCCTCAAAACGGTTTAAGGGATCCTCTCCAAAAATCATTTTCCGCGCATAAGGAGTTAATGTATCCTCGATATTTTGTAAAAGCTTTAAATCGCTCCTGGTTATTTTTTGCCCATTTGTTACAATTGTGATACAAAGAAAAGCCAGAATGAAAAGTTTTTTTGCATGCATAATGAACCGGAAATTACAATTTAGTTTACGTTAAAAAATCCGAAATATTGTGTGCCGGAAAATTTATGTTTTTGTTAAATGCTTCACGGCCTTTGCAAATGATAATAAATCATCAAACGCGGCATCAATCAGGGAGTTGGGAAGAGACGTATCAGGGTCTGTAGAAAGAATGAAAATTGTATGCATACCTGCATTGCGGCCAAACTGCATGTCAGTGAGCCTGTTACCGGCAATCATACTTTTGGAAAATTCTATTGCGGGGGAGTCGGCTTTTGCCCTTAATGCCATGCCCGGCTGAGGCTTTCTGTTGATACTTTCATCGTCAAGGTCGGTTGCAAAATATATTTTATCAATTCTTCCACCTGAGCTATTAATT
>JAHEZC010000160.1 GCA_023251275.1 Parafilimonas sp.
CCCTGATAGCTTTATTAATGTGGTGACAATATTCTTGTAAACAATTGCAAAAACATTGTTCCCCCTATACGCTTTATGATTTTAAAATTTCAAACAGCTCCTGAGGTGAAAGAAATTTTTTTTAAACGGCGCAAAAAATGAACGGACGATATTACTTTAGTATACTGATTGTTTTATTCTCCTGCAATCCCCGATATTCGAGGTAATAATTTCCTTCACTTAGAAAAGCAACTTTATTAAACTCAAAAGTATAGGAATTATTTTTTACAACATTCATTGATCTGGATTCAAGAATATTACCATTCACATCCATCAACCGTAAAATAATTTTCCCGCTTTCCGGAGCTTTTAATCGTGCTGTAAGACTATGTTGAACGGGAACAGGCGCCGCACGCAACCAATCGCTTTTCGTAAATATTTCATTTTTCAATTCAATACTTTTTGAAGCCGATGCGTCACTGTATTGGATAAAATACCTGCTGCTCTTTGCATCATCGGCTATGGCAAATTGCCTGCCAAATACTTCTTCTGTTTCTGTGGTAAGCTTATCAGCAGCGAGAACGATTCCTTTTTCATTCAGCAGCTTTAATGTCACTTCTCCATCAACCTGCCCGATAAGCCGGATATTTATTTTGTTTGCAGCGGGATCATGAGTCGCAAACAACCACTCATTGCCGAAAGATTGCTGGTTTTTCAGTTTCCTGAGATATAGGAAAGCTTTTTTCATATCGGGAATGCCATAACCAAAACGATCCGTCGGATTTGAATAGCGGTCACTATTGCGGTAAACAGCGTCCAAAATCGTCATGTTATTAAATTTGGGGAAAGCCTGCCATAAACAGGCAATCAGGCCATTGATATTTGGATTTGAAAATGAAGTTCCGCTTGCCGTGCTTACCGCGGTAGCTGTGTAAACGACGGTATTCGAACCCACAGAAACAATATTGGGCTTTACTTTGCCGGGATAGCCATAACTGCTGAACGAAGCAATTCCTCCGCTCGTATTGATAGCGCCAACTGCACACACGCTGTCTGCATCCGCCGGGAAAATGATATATTTCCACGAAGTGGATCCCTCGTTGCCTGCACTGTTTGTTACGATCATACCTTTTTTTGCTGCATAAGTTGCACCTTTTGAAATCATGGTACTGTTGTTATAAAAATTCGCATAGGTATGATTGAACGATGCATCATCAAACTGGAAATAACCAAGCGATGATGATATCATATCGGCGCCTGCACTGTCGGCAAATTCTGCAGCGGCCACCCAATTATGTTCTTCGATAGGATATTCAGAAGCGGTGTTCTCCCCGCGCAATAACCAAAAGCTTGCATGCGGCGCTGTACCTACCATTACGCCCGGAACATTAGCTGCAATTGTACTGAGGCAATATTCTCCATGCGTATCATCTTCATTCACACTGTTATCAAAATCTACAAAATCTCTTTCTCCAAGTATGCGGCCAGCCTGTTGCACGCTGTCAAATGCCTTAGAGGTTTTATAGTGATAAAATCCGGCATCAATTATAGCGATAATAATACCCTTGCCTGTAAACCCTTTATCGTGAAGAAATTCGCCGTTGTGTATATGAACTTGATTATAAGAATTACCATAATTAAATGTGGTCGTAACAGCATTTACTTCGGCCTTTTTAGTAAAAGGAGTAATCGTTTCTGATCTGAACTTATCCGGCAAAGGATTAGAAATATTTTGCTGCAACTGCCCTATTGGTTGTGCAGTTTTCACAAAAGGCAAATTGCGAATTGCATTAATGGCGTTATTATCAGTACTGTTAATTAAAATTTGATTGAGCCATTTGGACTGGCTGAGATAGGTGACTGCACCTTGCGCCAATACCTGCTTAATATACGAAGGATTGACAGGCAGGTCACTGCTGTCAATAGCAATAGCATAGCGGTTTCTTCTTTTTCTTGCTTTCAATGAAAGGTACTTTGCAGATTTATCAAGCTTAAAAGGAGAATTGTTCTTATCTGTAAACTGGACTATAAGCTTGGGATATTGTGCATGGACAGAAAAACATACAAGGAGGCAAATCAATAAGGCAAAAATAAGTTTTGGCATGTTTTGTTTCATATTGCGCTGGTTTAATAAAAGGGAAGTTAGAGAGAATTATTGAAATCCTTATTGATCCATTCTGATAAAATTGAAATCAGGATTTTTCTTATGCAATTTTAATATGAAAGCATGATCTGCTGATATTATTTATTAAAGATAACCTGCAATAATATTTCAGTTTTGAAGTGATTTAATTAAAATACCCCCTGCCGGCAAATGTATTCGCTGTCATGCACAAAATTTTTTGCATTGATTTATATCATTCATAAAATTCAAATGATGATCTCTGTAAGGAAAGCCATTCCGATCTTGTTCAGTTACATAAAGAAAAGAATCATCCCTTGCTGCAATACCTGGTTTATTTTCATAAAAAGTTTGATATTTCTTTTTTCAAGCTGTCTTTTTGCTGAAGCATAAAATTATTCACTATATTGAACCGCTGAACACAGATTTAATTCCATTAACACCGCGGAACTGATTATAATTAAAGCTGAATGGGAAACTCTGAGAAAAGCGATCTTCCTGCCTGCATAAACAGAAGAAAACTATTTTTATTTTATGAGGTTGCTATCGCGGTTAAAGAATTTTCCTGCAATGAAATTTTCTGTACTCGCGGGGCTATTAATCTTATGGCTTCCCTTTTTTTCAAATGCCCAGTTATGCACGGGAAATTTAGGTGACCCAATTGTAAATATTATATTTGATTCTGCGCCATTGCCCTGGGGTACTACTTCTTATAATTCTGCCGGAGGCTGCCCTTCTAAGGGCGAATATTCAATCAGCAATCTGCTTTTGGGCTGTGAAAACAACAGTTGGTTTTTACTTACCGGGGATCATACAAAAAATACAGGTGGCAAATGCATGGCAATAAACGCTCAAAACTTTTCAGGCAATGTATATACAACTGCTGCTGCCGCCTTATGCGGTAATACAACCTATCAGTTCGCAGCCTGGATTATGAATGTTGTAAAAAGTGGTGCATGCGGCGCAAACACTGTGTTACCCAATCTAACATTTATTGTTGAAACAATGTCCGGGGCACAATTGGCTGCTTATAACACCGGTGATATACCGCAGACCAGTGAAAAAACATGGAAGCAATACGGGCTTTTTTTTACTACACCGGCAGATGTCAGTTCGCTGGTGCTGCGTATCGAAAGTAATGCTCAGGGTGAATGCGGAAATGCGTTCGCTATTGATGATATAACGCTTAAGGCGTGTGGCCCATCGGTTGTTGCCACACTTGACGGCGGGAATATTTCATATATAGATGTATGTGCAGGATATTCAAATCCGTTTATTCTGAATGCTACGTATTCCACTGGTTTTAGTGATCCGGTGGTCCAGTGGCAAAACAGTATTGATACAGGTAATACCTGGTTAGATATACCCGGAGCAAACACGACTACTTATGCAATCCCGGGAAGAAATTCTGGTGTTATTTTATACCGGATAGCAATTTCCGAGCGTGTAAATTTCAATTCTCCGCAATGCAGAATTGCCTCCAATTCCATCTGGACAAATGTTCATCCGTTGCCAACCCACCTGCCAACAACCGATTTAATCGGATGCCTTGATAAAGACTTTGTACTTTCTGATCCAACCTATGTTCTGAAATATCGGTGGGCTGGTCCCAACGGATTTCAATCTGATATTCCTGCACCCATTATTAATAAAATACAATACAAGGATTCTGGATTGTACACGGTAATAATGACTGCTGATTTTGGCTGTACTACAATAGATAGCTTCCGTTTGAAAATCTATCCTTCGTCAACAGTTTCAGTGATGCCGGTCCATTCAATTTGTGAAGGAACCAGCGTAAATCTTGATGCAACAGGAATTGGAAGTTTTAAATGGACGCCTGCCACCGGTTTGTCAAATGATACTATTGCAAACCCTGTATTGTATCCAAAAGATTCGATCCAATATAAGGTTGTTCTTACTAATTCTTCTGGCTGCAGGGACTCGGCTTTGGTAAACATAAATGTTTATAAATATCCTGTCGCTGATGCGGGCCCCGATAAAATAATTGTAAACGGCGATTCTGTTAATTTGAATGCATCAGCAGAAGGAACCTCTGTTAATTTTTACTGGTCTCCGCCTGTCTATATGGATAACAGTCATTTAATAAATCCAAAAGTCTATCCGCCTGAAGATGTTCTCTATACATTAAATGCGATTTCTACTGTCGGATGCGGTACAGCTATTTCTGATGTTAAGGTGACAGTTTATAATGACATTTATATTCCCAATGCCTTTACCCCGAATGGTGATGGAAAGAATGATGAGTTCAGAATATCAGCATTAGAAAACTATAAGCTGGTTAATTTGGTTATATATAATCGTTGGGGAGTATTGGTTTTTAAAGCAGCCAATTCATACAAAGGTTGGGATGGCAGGTTTAATGGAATATTGCAGCCTGTTGGAGCTTATGTATATAACCTGGAGTTGGAACGAGGATCCGGCAGGAGAATAGTAAAACAAGGAACGATTTTATTACTCCAATAAATTTCCAAAAGAATTTTTATTTTAAAACTGTTGTATGCGATGTTTAAAAACCAGTGGCATATGCCGAATAATAACAAGGCCCGGCACAAAACAAAAGTATAGCAGATTTAAAGTTTTTTAGCTGCATAATGTCCGCTAAGTACAGGAAATCCCGCTTTTAAAGCATTAAGATACGAAACAATAAATGCATCATGCGCAACGCTGTTAGTTAGTTGAAAACTTAACAAAAAAACAAAATTCACTATCGCCGTTTGCTCAGCATAAATGCTGGGAATTTATGAATATCATCAAAAGACTAAAGCATGCATGATTTTTTTTTATTTTGCAAAAGGCTTCCTAATTTTAGCATACCTATTCAGAAACCATTTTATTCCAAAAAACCAGACTTATGAAACAGAAATTCGTTCTTCTCCTGTTATCTGCAGCCATCTGCAGCCTTGTATCAGCACAAACTCTAAAAACATGGACCTGGGATACTTATAAAATGAAGTTCAAGCTTCCCAGCAATATGGCGGTACAGGAAAATAATGCAGATAAATTTGAAGCGACCAGTACTGCAATCGCCTTTGATATTTATCCCCGCAAAGGTGAGAATCTGACTTACTCAGGAATGAAAAACGCGATAATTAACTGGGCCAGTCAAACAGGTCTCCGATACAATATCAATAATACCAGCGGTGATGAACAACCTATTTATCTTAAAAGTATAAACGGCTATTGGGGATGCGCAATTGATGGCAGGAAGGATGGTTTTCCTACCTCAATTCTTTTGCTCATTGACCCGGATTTTCCGGATATAAGTTTTTATGTATGGTTATCGTATTCAGATGACTATTACCATGATGCTGTGCAAATCTTAAAGAGCTTTGAACCCATGTAGTAAAAATTAAATTTTCACTCGAAAAAGAACTTCAGCTTATTGCCGAAGAATATGTCATCAGCTTTGCAGAACTCATCTGAATTATTTCTAAGAAAAAGTGAATCAATAAAATTTTTAACCGGATAGCAGGTTTAAGTGAATCACGGGAAGCTTTCTATATGACAGGCGGACGACCAATTTCCCAGTGAAGTCCAAAAGGATCAACTAACCTTCCCAGCCTCCAGCCATGCTCTTCGCTCACCGGAAATATCTCTGTTGCCCCGGCTTGTATTGCTTTTGTAAAAAATTCATCAGGATTGGCGACAGATAATATCATGCGGATTGTGCCGCCGCCAAGTGTTTCCAGGCCGGGACTATCGGCATGGGTATCACTTACCCAAAACTCGGCACCATTGACTGAAAGTTTTACAATCGCATTCTTATCCGGGTCTTCGAGGCGATACGTTTCAACTGCTCCAAAAGCTGATTTGTAAAATTCAACTGCCTTTGCGCTACTGCGAACCGACAGCCAGGGTGCGATGGATATTGGTATTGTTTCGGTAATGGTCATTGAAATAAGAATTTGAGGACAATTAAGAGTAAATAAATGAATTGAATATAAAATAATAGTGAAATATTACGGCAACAAAAAATTTCTCCATCTGTCCGTTACAATTTAAAATTAAGTTGCTTTGAATGCTGTCGCTTTATCTTGTTTTTATATCCCAAGATTATCTTTATTTCTCAGGCAAATATCATTTTCGGATAACAGCATAGATTCATATACCTTTTTTATATTCAACAGATAAAACGAATCTGAAATCCGCAAACTCGCAAAATTTTATTATTGTTCGTGGAGCATTGCTGTTTCTTTAGCATCTGCGTCTGCGAGTATATATATTTTTATACCGTTGATTTCCATTTCATCCAATGCATCTATGATGTTTTGATAACTGGAATTTGCCGTTGG
>JAHEZC010000161.1 GCA_023251275.1 Parafilimonas sp.
AAAGAAAAGGCATTGTTCAGGGAATTAGCCAATCGTACATAAAATCTGCTTTATGCAAACTACTGATTTAATACCTGCCGCTGTATTTTGTTCTGCGCACCAGGTGGAGTTTTCGTTCATCTATTCACTACAGCAATCCGGGCTGATAGAAATAACAACTTTGGAAGAATCTGCATTTATTCCTGCGGAACAGTTACCGGGATTAGAAAAATTAATAAGGCTGCACGATGAACTTGATATAAATACAGAAGGCCTCGAAGTGATTACACATTTATTGCAACGCATTAACGACATGCATACCGAAATCTCCAGTCTCAAAAACAAGCTGAGAATTTATGAAACAATGGGGGAAAAGTGAGGGTTGCTTTTTAATCTGAACTTATACAGGTTTTGAATCATTCATTTTTGTCATCATTCTAACGCAATATTTTCAGAACAACTGAATTTAATTTCAACATCTTTTGCAGACACTTCATTTAGCATTCCCTATTTATTGAGAAACATCATAATTTCACCCTTTAGAATTTTTCATGATGAATAGCAACTTTCAGGAATTAAAATCTTTTTTGAATAAACTTTTTCAGTTTGAATCTGAAGATCTGGACTTTGGCATTTATAAAATTCTTCATTACAAACGCAAAGAGGTAAAAGAATTTATTGATAAACTGCTTGTTGATAAAGTAAAGGAACAACTGCAAACCTTTACTGCAGATGAACTGAAAACCGCGAAAGATAGAATTGAAGATCTGGAGCAGGATGCAGATATACAGCGATGGTTAAAAGCTGTTGAAAAAAATGATTTAGAAAGACTTAAAATTTATCAGGAAGATTACACTCAAAAAATCAAAGATTATAAAAACGTATCCAGACAATTAGGCGCTGCCGAACTTGCTGATAACACAGAAGATTTAATTTATAACCATCTTACCCGTTTTTTCTCCCGCTATTACGACAAGGGCGATTTTATCAGTAAACGCCGTTATGGCAAAACTGAGAAATATACAGTGCCGTACAATGGCGAGGAAACTCATTTTTATTGGGCAAATCATGACCAGTATTATATCAAGTCATCTGAATATTTTCAGCAGTTTGCGTTTAAGATACCACAATTGAATGGCACGCTGATGGTAAATTTTAAACTAACCGATGCACAAACAGAACAGGGAAATGTAAAGGCTGAAGAAAACAAATATTTCGTGCTTAGTGAAAAAGTGCCTGAACTTACAGATGATGTGTTGAATATTTTCTTTGAATTCAGACCGCTAAACGAATCAGAAAAGAAAATCCTTACAGGCAATGGAAAACAGGATACACTGAATGAACAGGCTGCTGCAAAATTAAAAGCCGGTTTCAGTGATCAAACTATTACGGCTGAACTATGGAAGGAAGATGAGAAGCAGCAAACACTTTTACTTCGCAAGCTGCATCACTATACCCGCAAAAACACCTACGACTTCTTTATTCACAAAGACCTGAAAGGCTTTCTGCAAAGAGAACTGGATTTTTACATTAAGAGTGAACTGGTAAAAGTGGAAGACCTTTATGTGCTCGAAAGCGAACAGCATTTTGAAAATATACGCCACAACTTTAAACTGATCAAATGCTTTAAAAATATTGCTGATACCATCATTGATTTTTTATCGCAGATAGAAGAGTTTCAAAAGAAGCTGTGGGAAAAGAAAAAATTTGTGCTAAGCGCTGAATGGGTGATTACACTTGATAAATTAGTGCAGTGGGTTGATAAAGAAATTTTTGAAAGCATTGTTTCTGCTGTATTAAAAAATGAAGCACAAAAAGAAGAATGGAAAAAATTGTTCGGATGGAATGAATTGCCATTTAATTTAAGCGTTGACGGATTAAAAGCCGATTTGCACAACTGGTATAAACTGCCTGTTGATACGAGGCATTTCTCTTCCGGGTTTAAAGAAACTCTTTTAAATGCTTTGAGTGACAAGATAAATATTGAGGAAGAAGCAAATGGATTGGTAATTCATAGTGATAACTATCATGGATTGCAATTGTTGCAGGAAAAATTTCATGACCAGGTAAAGTGCATTTATATAGACCCACCATATAATATTGGTGGTGATGGGTTTTTATACAAAGACGGATTTCAACACAGTTCTTGGCTATCAATGTTAAACAGTCAGCTTGATTTATCAAAAAATATATTGTCTAATGATGGAGTTTCTTTTTACAGTATTGACGATGCAGAGCAAAAGAATTTAACAGAGTGTGTAAACCTTGTTTTCGGGTATAAAAATTTTATAGCTAATATCATTTGGCAAAAAAAATTTTCACCTCAAAATGATGCAAAATGGTTAAGTGATAATCACGATTTTATTATTTGTTCTGCAAGAAATAAAGAAATATGGCGCCCTACATTACTTGTAAGAACGGAAGATCAAAATGAAAGATATTCTAATCCTGATAAAGATATTAGAGGGGAATGGGCGTCAAGTGGATTAGATGTAAAAACCTATTCTGCTGAGTATGATTATCCAATAACTACGCCTTCTGGGAGAATTGTATATCCACCAAAAGGGTCTTGTTGGCGTTTCAGCAAGGAAAAATTAGAAGAGCTTATTACAGAAAAGAGAATATGGTTTGGCAAAAATGGGAACAATGTTCCAAGAATTAAAAGATTTTTATCAGAAGTAAAGGCGGGAGTAACACCCTTAACCATTTGGACACATAAAGAAGTTGGGCATAATCAAGAAGCTACACAAGAATTAAAAAATATTGGCTTTTATACTTTTACTTCACCCAAACCCACGAGACTTTTAGAAAGAATATTAAAAATAGGTTCTGATAGTTTATCTTATATCCTTGATTATTTTGCAGGTTCAGGAACTTCATATCATGCCACATGCAATCTGAATAATCAAGATGGAGGAAACAGAAAGTGCATATTAATAGAGCAGGGCAATTATGTTTATACGGTTATTCTTCCCCGAATCAAAAAAATCGCTTACAGTTTCGATTGGAAAGATGGCAAGCCCCAAAACATGAATGGGCTCGGTGTATTTATTAAATATCAACGTTTAGAACAGTATGAAGAAGCATTGGAAAACATTGCATTTAGCGCAACAGAAAAAACTGTGCAACAGGCTTTGCAATTTGACGAATACCTGCCCAAATATTTTTTAGAGCTGGAAACCCGCGGCAGTAAAACCCTGGTAAATATAGAGGTCATGCAAAATCCATGGAACTATGCACTGAAAACCTGGGATGGCTTTACTTACGATACGGAACAGGCTGTTGATCTCGCTGAAACATTCAATTACCTCATTGGCCTGCATGTACAGAAATACTTTACATGGAATAATGAAGAAAAAAAATATGTTTTTATATGGGGATGGAATAATGAGCGAAAGAAAAATCTTATTGTCTGGAGAGATATTACCAACTGGAAAGTGGATGATTATGAAAAGGACAGAGACTATATCGAGAGCAAGCTCCCGTTATTCGAATATGATTACCTGTACATCAATGGCCAAAGTGTTGTGCCCGGCTGCTTAATGACAGAAGACATTTTTAAAACAAAAATGCTCCCTGCCTGATATGAAGCTGACCAAACATCTTGTATTATTCCGTTACCTGCTTCATCAATTCGGGTTTGAAAGTTTTGAGAAGCTGCGGGATGAGTTTTCAGATAAATTATCAGGTTATGATACAACGGGACGCAGTTATTTTTTGAATGCATTAATGGCTGTAAGAAAGCGTGTACCCGAACAAAATTTACTGCACTATGATGATGTTATCAAAAGCTATGAAAATGAGTTGATCACTCACAGGAATGAGCCATACCTCTCATTCAAATATTATCAATATTTCAGCCTGCTTTTCACAGAATATTTTTTAGATCAACTGGCTAATTCGGCGGATAATCTATTAAGAGCATTAAATGATTTTAAACATCAGCATAAAGATTTTGAAGAGCTTCCTGACTATGAAGCAAAGGATTTAAAAAAGCTTGCATACTGGATGGCTACGGGCAGCGGTAAAACCCTGCTGATGCATGTGAACTACAGGCAGATGGTAAAATATTTCGAGGATTGGGAGAATATAATTTTGATCACACCTAACGAGGGATTGAGCCAGCAACACTATGAAGAGTTCAGGAAGAGCGGTATTAAAGCAAAGATGTACAGCGGAAGTGAAGAAAGCCTGAAAACACAGGCAGGGGAAGTTTTGATTATAGAGATCACAAAACTCACGAAAGAAAAAGAAGGCGAAGGAGTGAGTGTGGATGTGGATTATTTTTCAGAAAGCAGAAACCTCGTGTTCATTGATGAAGGGCACAAAGGACAGCGAAGCGAGGAACAGGCGTGGAAAAAATTAAGAGAGCACCTCACGAGAGGCGAGCAGTCATTCACATTTGAATATTCAGCAACGTTTGGGCAAATTATCAGTAACAGCAGCGCCGATTTGTTATATGAATACAGCAGGGCGATTATTTTTGATTATTCCTATCGTCATTTCTATGCGGATGGATATGGAAAAGATTTTTCAGTTTTCAATATAGACTCAGCCGACGGTTATAGCGAAAAAGAAATCAATTTATTGCTAACTGCAAGCCTGCTTGGGTTTTATGAACAGTTTATTTTATTTGAGAAAAATGAAGCAGCGCTGAAACCATATAATATCGAAAAACCTTTGTGGGTTTTTGTAGGAAGTAAAGTGATTGGCAAAAAAAGCAGTCTCACCCAGACAGATAAACAAAGCGTAAGCGACGTTACGCGAATATTGAATTTCTTTCGCAGTATATTAAGTGAGCCAGACATTTTACAGCATGATGCGGATATTATTTTAAATGGAACTTCAGGTTTGAATAAAGAAGGTGATGATATTTTCAAAAACAGGTTCAAGCATCTGAAAGAGGAAAGACCGTCCGCGGAAACAATTCTGAGAAAAGTGTTTCATGGCGCAGGAGCTATTGAAGCCCTGCAAATAAAAAACGCAGATGGTGAAATAGGTTTGCAAACCGGTACAGGTAAAAAATATTTTGGTGTGATCAATATTGGCGATGTGTCAAGTTTCGGAAAGAAACTGGAAGAGGATACGGGCGGTGAAATACAGATACAGGATGATAATTTTGCACAGTCACTTTTTCATTCCATTTCAGAAAAGCATTCGACAGTAAATATTTTAATCGGCTCTAAAAAATTTATCGAAGGCTGGAATAGCTGGCGCGTAAGCAGCATGGGGTTGATGAATATGGGTCAGGGTGAAGGAGCGCAAATCATTCAGCTATTTGGAAGGGGAGTACGTTTGAAAGGCAGGGAATTTTCATTAAAACGTGAAGAAACACCGGCATATCCAATCAAATCTCTGCAAACTATTTCAATTTTCGGATTAAATGCCAAATACATGAACAGCTTTCTCTCAAATATTGAGAAGGAAGTTGACAATATGAGGGAGTTTACAATACCTATCCGGTTTAATAAAAAGGAGGAATGGGAAAACAAAATCTTTACTTTTAAAACTGATGAGCGACATGATTTTAAAAAATATACTATTGAACTCGAAGCAAAAGAGAAAATACTCCAACGCATCCAGGTTGATTTACGACCTAAAATAACGTTGGCATCCGGCGGTTTCAACAGTCAGTTTGCCGAAGCAGAAGATGAATACATTGCAGGAATAAATCCTTTGCATGAGTTCCTTTCTTTTCTTGATTTTGAAAGGTTGCTAATTAGTTCAAACCGTTACAGGTATATCCGTAACTACAGCAACTTAGTAATATCAATTGAAGCAATAAGAAACATTATCACTTCAAATAGTTATAAATTATTCACTGTAAAAGATCAATTCGATTTAAAACAGGCAATTTCCGGCAAACTTCAAGCCCTTGCTGAATCATTAATAAAAGATTATATCAATAAATTTTATTCGGATAAGGAAAAAGATTTTCTTACAAAAAATCTCGTGTTTGATTATTTATCAGAAGAAAAATATCCTGAAATTTTTCCGGGTAAAAAACAAATTACCATTAAAGTACCGGAAAATAAAATATCAGAATTGCAGGAGCTTTTTAATGACCTTGCAAAATTTTATACTGAGTTTGAAATAAAAGAAATTCCTACCATTCATTTTGACAGGCATTTGTATTCCCCGTTAGCGGCATATCGAAAAGGAAAGGAAGAAATTAAAACGATACCTGTCAAGATGAATAAAGGAGAGACCGATTTTATCAGGCATTTGAGAGAGTACCTGATTTCACAGGCAGAAAGATTGAAAGATGTGGAAGTATTTATTTTAAGAAATCTTTCAAAAAGAGGGGTTGGTTTTTTTATTGAAAGTTCATCATTTTACCCTGACTTTATTATTTGGATTGTTACCCAGCAAAAGCAAATAATTCTTTTTGTTGATCCGAAAGGTATTTTGATGATG
>JAHEZC010000162.1 GCA_023251275.1 Parafilimonas sp.
TGGAATCGCTGCAACTTAAAATGGCAGCAAAGGGAAATTGCTTCTCTGCGGTTTCATTGATCAGTTGAAGTGTATTCCTGTTAACGCTGAGGTTATTAAAAAATCGTTCATTGCCTTCTTTCAGGTATTGCAATGCTTTTTGGGGCGTCAATGACTGACGCGTTTCCCAATAATGAGTTCTCATTATGAAAATAATTTAAAGTGAAACAATAAGTTCAGAAAAAAAGGATAATATGTTTCACTATACTTCAGGAGGGGGAGTAAGCAATTCTCCGTGAAAGGCAATGTACAATGCATCAGCATGATGCTTATAGCGGGTGGCTGAAGAAATCAAATATGATGTTTCGGTTGCATCGTGCAGATATTCTGAAAGAGAAATTTTGCCGGATTCAGATTCTTCCTCCGGCATGTTATCGGAAAGATCTGAATTAGAATCATCTGTATTGGTTTCCGGCAATACTATCTGTGCAGATTTATTTTGGTGGTGCAGTGCCCGGTAAATAAAAGGAGCGCTGATTGTGAGCCAGCAAAGAGAGAAAATCATAATAATGCATGCTCCAATGCGTGCAAACGAATATGTCTTTTTACAAGCACTCATAAATTGAAGGCGAAGATAATTGATAAGTTTTTTTTGAAGAAAGGTTTAACAATTGATTTTTTTTAAGGGATAAAAAAATGAGAATATTTTATATCTGTGACGGAATGAATGATCAAATAAAAATATTATACAAAAAAATATGAATGCCTGCCGCGTCCTATTCAGCATGATGATTAATGATTTGTTCCAATTGTTTTGCTGCAACCACTCCTGATTGTCTCCATTTTATTTGCCCCTGTTGAAAGAGTATTAGTGTCGGCACACTTTGAATTTTATAAGCAGTTGCTGCCTGCGGGTTTTTATCTATATCAATTTTCAGGATAACAGCTTTATCGCCAATCTTCGTTTTTAATTCCTTTAGAATCGGGGCCATCATTTTGCATGGGCCGCACCATTCGGCTGAAAAATCAACCAACACAGGTTTGCCTGACTTTATTATTTCTGCAAATGTTGCCATTTTATTTTTCCTTTATTTCTTCAAAATTTATTTCCCTTGAACTGTGTATTTTTTTTCCTTCATCCATGCTGTTAGTATTAAAACAATTTCCGGCTGCACATCCAAAAGCAAATAGTCCCATTGCAATAAAATATCCACCGAACAGAACTCCCATCCACTGCTTCTCCATTATTGAAGATACCACAACGAAACTGCCCATAAGGCAATATAAGACTCTTATGAAAGTCCAGCCGGTTGAAATTCTTTTTATCATTGTTTGTCAATTTTATTTTTAAGGCCTATCCAGCCCCCGCCGTTAAACACACGAATGAATCCTTTTGATTCCAATATATTTTTTGCGTTTGCACTTCGCATTCCTGAAGCGCAGCATGTAATTACCGGTTTTGTTTTTTCAAACTTTGAAAGATTATCCTGCAATAGGTTTAGCGGAATATTTACCGAACCCTCTATGTGCCCGCCCTGGTATTCTGCCTTGGTACGCACATCAATGATGACAGCACCTTCAGACATTAGTTCCCTGAAATTTTTCTTCGCGGCATTCCTGAAAATTTTACTAAATATTTTCAACATTTTTTATGACTGCTTTTTTTACACAATATATTTAATATTTAGAGCATGGTTACAGGACAGGCATAATCCGTAATGGTAAACCGACCTGAATTTTTTATGGCAGTAAAGCCACCATACACATTTACCAGGTTATTATAACCCCTTGCTTTTAGTATAGAAGCGAAACTCATGGACCTGTAACCGCCGCTGCAATGAACATAGCAAGTTTTGTTTTTATCAACCAGCAGCATACTGTCATTAATATAATCAAGCGGCGTATTGACTGCATTACTTATATGCTCCGAATCGTATTCGCTTTTCTTTCTCACATCCAGTATGTTTATTTCAGGATACAATGATTCAATCTCTGCAAATTCTTTGGCAGTAATATTCGGGATGGTATCCAATTCCATTCCTGCATTTTTCCATGCTTCTATTCCACCATCAAGGTAGCCAATAGTAAAATCATAGCCTACTCTTGCGAGGCGGGTGATCACTTCCTGCTCTCTTCCTTTATCGGCAACAATTAATATTTGTTGTTTGATGTCGGGTATCAATGTGCCTGCCCATACAGCAAAGCTGCCATCAATACCAATGTTGACAGAGTCGGGAATGAATCCCTTTGAAAATTCACCCGCCATTCTTGTATCCAGTATCAATGCTCCCGTCTCATTTGCTGCTGCCTCAAATTCACGAACGCCAAGCGCTTTGCTTCCTCGTTTTAAAACAGTATCAATACTGTCGTAGCCATAGATATTCATCAAAACATTTTTTGGGAAATATCCTGGGGGTGGTGTTAACCCCGATAATATTTCTTTAATAAAAGCTTCTTTTGTTAATCCGGGACGTAAAGCGTAATTATTTTTTTTCTGATTGCCAAGTGTGTCAGAAGTTTCTTTACTCATTTTTTTCCCGCATGCACTCCCTGCACCATGTGCAGGATAGACGATAATATCATCGGGAAGCGGAAGAATTTTGTTGTGCAGAGAATCGAATAAATATCCGGCCAGTTTTTCTTCCGTGAGATCAGCGATTACGTGTTGGGCAAGATCTGGCCTTCCGACATCACCAATGAATAAAGTATCGCCGGTGAATAAAGCTCTTTCTTTTCCTTCTTCATCTTTCAGCAGATAGCAACTGCTTTCCATTGTGTGACCGGGTGTGTGAATGAGTTTTATTTCCGCCCTGCCTAATTTAAATACCTGCTCATCTTCTGCAATGATACATTCAAAACCTGTTTTCATTTTTGTCGGGCCATACACAATTGCTGCTCCTGTTTTATTAGCTAAATCTACATGACCTGATACAAAATCAGCATGGAAATGTGTTTCAAAAATATATTTGATCGCAGCATTTCTTTTTTCAGCCATATCAATATATGTCTGCACTTCGCGAAGCGGATCAATGATGGCGGCTTCACTATCGCTTTCAATATAGTAAGCGCCTTGTGCAAGGCATCCTGTATAAATCTGTTCAATTATCATATTTATTCTGTTTAATTCCCTGTAATTTTTTAATATTACTGCTAAGGGTATAGCTCATTTCATCGCCTTTTCAAAAAACAGCAGCTTTGCAGAAATGAGCAGGAGTAATACTCCGAAAATTTTTTTCAATACCGGCTGAGGCAAATGTGTTGCAAACTTTGCACCTGCAAAACCACCAATGAAAAAGAAAATACCCATGATCAAAGCGGCTTTTATGTCCACAAATCCTTTGCGGTAATATTGCCATGCTGCCAAAGCACCTACCGGCAATACCATCATAAGCAATGCCGTGCCTTGTGCCAGTTGCTGAGAATATCCCAACAACATGACCATTGCGGGAATAATGATAACGGCTCCGCCCAATCCAAGCATTCCGCCAAGCAATCCTGCTGCCATCCCTATCGCTGCTATCAAGGCTGCATTTTGCAATTCCATATCAACTTTTCTTTTTTTTGGTAGAAATTCCAAGCACCTGATACAAGGGACAAAAATTGACAAGACTTGTGATAATAAATATTACTGCAATTGAGAGCAGCACAATGGCAATTGTGCCGGAAATAGCGTTTGTGAAATAAAGTATCGCAACTGCAATAGCTGCCAATATCCTGACGATCCGGTCTGCCGTACTCATATTCTTTTTCATGGTAAAATTGTTTTGATTATGAGTACAAAATTACGATGACCTGGCAGGCGGATTTGGTGACTAATGTTACAATTCACCGAGGATGCGAATCTGGTTGCGATAGAGTAAAAGTTTTTTTTCGTTTTCGAGTTTTTTCAGGAGGCGGGAAATGACAACTCTTGAAGTAGCGAGTTCGCCGGCTATTTGTTCATGTGATGCATTGATGAGTTTTGAACCGGATGCCTTTGATTTTTCTTTGAGATAATGAATAAGGCGTTCATCTAATTTCTGAAAAGCGATCTGGTCAATGGTTTTCAGCAGTTCATTAAAGCGATTCCGAATGGTTTTCATCACGAAGCTTTTCCATGTGGGATACTTCACCAGCCATTCATCCATGACTGAAATTGGAACAGCCAGCATCTCCACATCGTCCTCTGCAACCGCTTTTATTTCACTGGGATAATGCTGCATGCAACAGGTAAAGGTCATTGCACAACTTTCTTCAGGATTCACATAATACAGCAGCAGTTCTTTTCCTTCTTCATCAATCCTCGATACTTTTACAGATCCGGAAAGAATGATAGGCATGGTACGGATTGTTTGTCCGGGGGAAATAATGGTTTCGCCAGCGTTCACAGATACATGCCTTCCCTTTTTATTGATCTCACGAATCAAATCCGGTTCAAATACAGCAGAAAAATGTTCGGGTAAAATCATGCCGCAAATGTAGGCAGAATGATTTGCGTAATGCCTTACAGGACAGCAAGGCCTGACAACAAAAATAAGAAGTGGAAAAACTTATTTCATTTCCGTACCGGTTGCCTTCATAAGATCAGGCGAAAGATCAGTGTGATGATGAACCAGTTTCCACTTCCCCTTTTCTTTGCGGAAAACATTGGTGGCACGATGCCGTACTGTTACTGGCTTCCCGTCAGCATCCATGTTTTCACCCTGCTCTATGCAAACAGTGTATCCCATGTCTGTTCCTGCATGAACGAGCAGTTCTTCACACACGACTTTTCCACCGAGTTTCATGCCGGCTTCTTTTTGAAATTCACTGCCCACGGCTCCCCATCCTTCGAGGCGACCCCCAAAAGGGCCCATATCAGTTACTATGCTGTCATGTGACCAGATAGCATTCATTGATTCGAGATCGCCTGTAAACATCGCATTGAGCGCGGCATAAAGCTGATCATTGGCTGCACGCAGTTCCTTCTCAGATTGTTCTGCGGAAACAGGATTTGGGTTTCCGGTTTTATTTCCCCCGCAACCGGAAAAAAACAGCGCAATCAATAAGATGATTGCGGAAACAAGAGTTATCTTTTTCATGTCAAGTTGTTTTTATTAGAGTAAAATATTTGTATCGCTGATAAAACGAACTCATCAGGTCAATCATATTCCAGCCCGGGTAAATCTGGATTAAGCATCTTTTGCGCACTTTCTGCACCGGATACCGGCAGTCTTTCCGGATCAAGCAAGCCGAGCTGTACCAGCACCGTTGCCTGGTCCCAATAAATATGTTCATGAGAAACTTTCCCTTTTTTAAATCCGACAAATACTGCAAAAGCCACCTCAACAAATTTGCCTGTTGGGGCAATTCCAGGCAGCATCCATTCAATCTCTGTAGTGTGAGTGAAGCTGATCACCATTTCTTCCACATATTGATCCTCACCAAAAGTTTGCGACACAGTGGTCATCTTTACATCCGGCGGGAAAAATTTTCCTACCAAATGATTACTGTAAAATTTCCTTACACCCTCCTTGCCTACACCTCCTGTTCTCACAGGTACATTTGTCAGATGAGGTTCATCTGTCATGGTTGCCATCGTGGTTTCTATATCGCCGTCAAATTCTGCCTGTACATGTTTCTGAAAGAGATCGAACATCGCCTGATGTTTGGGAGATAAATTATTGTTCATTGTATGTTGATTTAAAATTTTCTTATTCAATTATCCTGCCGTGAAGCCTCATGTTTATGTTGTTGTTTTCCGGCAAAAGCCTGCGGAAAATGGTTGAAAGATGATTTTGAATTAGGTCATGGGCATGCGATGGCTTTATTCAAAGGAATAAAAAAAGAAGGAGATTTAAGATTTAAAACAAACTGATTTGCTTATTTTCAATTTTTTGTTTCGCCTTCTGCTTTAATTTTTTGGCTTCGTTGCTAATGATGTATTGCTGCAGCCATTTATTGATTTGCAATTGCCCTTTTATAACATGCCAGCTCCATTCTGCATAAGGGCAGCGTTTATCTTCCTCGTAAGTGATTTCTTCTGTCGCATGACAAATAAAATAGCGCAATCCAAATAGCCTTTTGTCAGGCACAGCAACTTTTTCTATGAGGCTCACTTTATTGTGCGGCATAGTAGCAGGACCGGTTTTATAAATTCCCTGCCCGTTAAATTGCTGAAGCCAGTCATGCATGGTACTTTCATAAGTTTGAATAATAAGGTAATGGTCTCTCTTTGCAGGACGCTGGAGAAAGAAAAGAAATTCCTGATCGTAGTTGAATTTTTGCATTGCTATATCCATTTTGCCGTAAGGCATCAATCTTTTTCATTTGTTCTTTTGTAAGGCCCAGCACCTTAATAATATTGGCTATATGTGCTGTTTCAGTAAGCGTGAGCTTTTTTCCCTTGCGGTCTTTCAGATGTTTGTCCAATACCTGGTAGCCACCAATGCAAAAT
>JAHEZC010000163.1 GCA_023251275.1 Parafilimonas sp.
GAACACATTCGTATTAGCAGCATATTGGGGATGATTCTTCTTGCGACAGTTTACATGCCGGGACCGGCTTTGGCAACTTTTATCATACAAAAGTTTATTTACAAAGAAGGCTTTAAACAATATGGCTGGACCTTTGACAGGAAAGCAATGAAATGGATTTTATTTACACCGCTCATTTTTCTTGCCCTGACATTTTTGACATTTGCAATTATAGCGCTTTTCGGCAACTCTCATTTAATAATGCAATTCGGGCAGATTGACTTTTCCCAGGAGAATTTGAATTTTCAATTAAGGGAACTGGCAAGGGATAAAATAGATATTGACAAAATAAAATTGCCGGATATTCCTCCTTTATTGCTCTTCATAGTTATGCTGGTACAGGGAATTATTGGAGGTTCAACAATTAGTTTACCGTTTATGTTTGGTGAAGAATTTGGATGGAGGGGTCTTATGTTCAAAGAAACATTACAACTCGGTTTTCTGAAAGCAAGTGGTTTTATCGGACTTGTTTGGGGTATCTGGCATTTGCCGGTTATATTAATGGGACATAATTATCCTAACCATCCTTATCTTGGCATTGCGATGATGTGCTTGTTTACACTATCTGTATCCCCAATATTTACATACATAAGAGCTAAAACAAAATCAATCCTGGGTTCTTGTATGTTGCATGGAATGATAAATGCAACAGGAGCCATGTATTCGATTTATATCGCAAATGGAAATGAACTTTACAGTTCCATTGCAGGTTGGGCGGGTATTATCTCAGGAACTATTATAACTATTTCCATCTGTTTACTTGACAAAGAATTTGTGGCAAATTACAGAACAATCAAATAACAACTTTTGCTTATACCACATAATAAATCTGCGCTGAGTTGAGTGGATACCGCGCAGAACAAAAAAAAAGACATCCAACTAATCGAAGAGACGCCTCACCGCTTGTGAGTGATGAGGTGCGTCTGACACTGTATCCTGAAATGAATTAGGGAATATTTTTTAAAATAAAGATTGGCGGACAAAGTTGTTCTCATTATACTTTAAATTCAGTTAAAATCTGTTAATCACGTTACGCAGTTTAAACCACCTTGCATGCTGCAAAGTCATACCGAAAATTTTTAGTCTATGAAAAAACGTATTTCACTTGTTACCTTTTGTCTTATTTTACTTGCTCTTACTTCAGAAGCTCAATATTTCCCGGGCAGAATTCGTCCGCCAAGATACAGGAGATCTTATCCGCGCCAGGTACAACCACGACAGCAATTGCCAAAATTTCAGCCGACTGTTAATCTGAGTATCGGGTACGGATTTCCTAATCTTGATAAAAATGAGCTTGCACAATTTTATAATGCTTACCAGGGAACATCTGCCCAGAAAGGGCCAATTACCGGGGCCTTTGATTACCAGTTCAGCCGCTATATGAGCATTGGCGTGATGGGAACCTATGGTAAAGTGACTGCACCATATTATGATTACAGTTCATCTTCTGCGACACCTTCCTTTACGGGTTCGCTGGAAAACTGGAGTGTGATGCTGAATATGGTTAATTATATCCCAACATATAATAATCATGTCAATCCTTATTTCAGAACCGCGATCGGTATCAATAACTGGAAACAAAATTATCTTGATGAAACCGGCGCTAAAGCAGCCATTGTGGATGACCCATCACAGTTTGCTTACCAGGCTTCTTTGGGTGCAAGATTCAACCTGTCTAAGCAGGCCGGGTTTTACCTCGAAGTCGGGTATGGAAAATATATTTTAAATGGCGGGTTGACATTGCGGTTTTAAAAGTACATGTAGCTTTTACAAAGTCCTTAAAGACAGGAAAAATGGTTGACGGGCAAAAAATAGCGCTCACTTTACTTTTTTTGCTCCTTGTTCGTAACCGATTGTTTTCATAATACCAATAAGTATTGTTTTCCAGATAAGGTTAAAAAAAGATTTGTGCACATCGCGGGTATAAGCGGCCGTTTCTTCTCTTACTGTTTCTCCTGCTTTAGGATTAGAGGATTTTAATACAAAAGCATTTGCAATAAAGGAAATCAGGTCTTTTTCTTTGAGCTGTCCGGAACTATTATCCGGCTGCAGAATGACAATTTTCAAATCGTCGTACAAAAATTTTATGCTCCCCGTTCCTTTGTAATTTGAGCCATCTACATGTGCAGTTATTTCTTTTATGTTAGCCTTATCAATTTTAAAAAGGCCAAGCGGTTGTGTAACAGGGTTTAATTTTGTTGCATCCATCGTACCTAAATGAACATCCACGGAAAATACGCCTGCATCTGCTTTTGCGAGGTTAAAAACAAATTCTGCTTTTATTGAGCCTGATTGCATCAACTGCCCGCTTGCATTTATTTTCATTAAAGGATCCCGGGCGATTTTTTCTGAATCATTGGTCACATTCGTAATAATACCGTTGATATTATTGAAAGTGAGACTGCCTTTCTTGCCCGACTTTGGATTAAGTTCCTCATAAGTCAAATCAAAATCTGTTATTTTTATTTTACGGATATTCAAAGGAACAGGTGATTTCATTACAAGCTGATGCGGGTATTTGCCCACTTTCGATTTGGGATAAGGAGGCAGATTGCGGTCAGTATATACCGTTAATTTTCCATGCTCAATCTCAGCTTCTTCCGCTTCAAAAGATTCATCGGAAACAATACCCCACCAGTCTATTTTTTTAAATATGATGTGATCAAAATTATTTTCATAACGTTCTTTGATAAAAGAAAGCTTGCGTGTAAATTCTTCTTTGCTGCCTCTCGGAACAACTGCAAAGCCATCTATACGGACATCTTTTTTTAATGCATTAATAGAAATTGTATCCATGTTGATGAAATAAAGGCTGTCAGCGGTTCTTAACTTCATTTTTCCCAGCGAAATGCTTGCGTCTTTTGCGTACAGAAATCTCGTTGTATCAAATTGCGTGAGTGAATCGACAAGTACATCGTCGAATACGATATTTACTTTGTTGAACTTTGTTATTTTATCCTCATCATTCTTCAAATAGTTATGATGTATCACATTCATATCCTGCACTATAATTTTTTTTACTGCCAGCCTGTTTACTTCCTGTGATATCCGCTGATACACAGTTTGAAGACCCGCAGTATCTTTTGCTACATTTATCAGTACCGGTTTTTTATGACAAATTTCCAGTTGCGGTTCACTGATATACAATACGTCGAGGTTTATTCTCTTATCTGAAATAAAATCGGGAACATTTATTCCATCTATGATTAAAGTCTTCAAGAATACTTTGTACACATCCGCAGGTCTTCTTCCGTCGCTGTCAAGTTTTGCAACAACAAGGCTGTCGGGAATAAGGCGCACATTCAGCATAATTAACTTTGACTTCAGCACATCTGCTTCAAGTGTGTCAAATTCCAGCCTGTAAAGGCTATCGGAGCCAACAATAACGGCCGATTGAAGTTTTTCTCTTATGACCGCGCTGAAATCACTGAGTTTGCGGCTTTTCAGGTAAATAAAAATACCGCATGTAATTATTAAAACAACCCCTGCGGCAATTATTAATTTCTTTTTCATTGGGTGTAAATGTGCTAAAAAGCATACCAAAGATTAATTTCCAGCTTATATATTTCCATAAACAACAAACCCCATTCTGTGAGAATGAGGTTTATTCAATTAATCACGAATTGATTTTACACGACTTCTACTTCAGCCCCTGCATCTTTCAATTTTGTGAATACTCCTTCAGCGTCTGCCTTTGAAACGCCTTCTTTAACAGGCTTTGGAGCGCCGTCAACAAGGTCTTTAGCTTCCTTCAAACCTAAACCAGTCAATTCTTTTACAATTTTAACCACATTAAGTTTGTTGGGGCCGGGGCTTTTCAAAATAACATCAAAAGCTGTTTTTTCTTCAACCACAGGCGCTTCAGCACCTGCAGCGGGCCCTGCTGCAACCGCTACTGCCGCAGCGGCGGGTTCAATACCATACTGTTCTTTCAGAATTTTTGCCAATTCATTAACCTCTTTTACCGTCAGGCTAACGAGTTGTTCAGCAAATGCTTTTAAGTCTGCCATTGTTGTCAAATTTTTTCCACCTTCATTGCCTGTGCTCCGGCGGATGTTTAAAAAAATTTGTTGTTAAATAAAACCCTCAGGCAAGGGCTTTAATGAATTATTGAATTATTTGAATTGTCAGTTTTCTTTACAATCAAACTAATGATAAGTAATCTAATTTCCTCTTTCTTCCAAAGCTTTTATAATGCCTGCAAGCTTGCTGCCTGCATTCAGCCCGCTCATCACGTTCTTTACCGGAGACTGCAGCAATGTAATGATCTCCCCGATAAGATCCTGCTTGCTCTTGAGATTTTTCAGCGCCTCAAGTTCATTTTCGCCCACAAATATATCGCTGTCAATATAAGCTGCTTTAAAAACGGGCTTTTCGCTTTTGGTATCCTTGCGAAAGCTGCCGATTATCATAGCAGGTTGCTTGGGATTTTCACTGAACATTAAAGCAGTAACTCCATGCAGGCTTTCATATACACCTGCATATTTTTCAGCATCAATTGATTCAAGGGCCTTACGTATAAGCGTGTTCTTGGCCACTTTCATTTCTACTTCTTTATCAAAACAAATTCTCCGAAGTTTGTTGATCTGTGCTACCGACAATGCTTCGGTATTGGTGATATAGAAATTATTGAACTGGCTGAACTTTTCTTTGAGCACTTCAATTATTTCGTTTTTTTTATCTTTAGTCATAATGCTGTTTTATGTATGCAGTCAAATATATTCTTACAATAAATGGCTATCAGCTATGAACGGATTTGGTATCAATTGAAATACCCGGACTCATGGAACTTGCCATGCTTAATCCCCTCAAATAAATTCCTTTTGCAGTAGCAGGTTTTAATCTCATAATTGCATTGATCAATTCATTACCATTAGCAACAATTTTTTCAGGTGTAAATGAAACTCGTCCGATAGATGCATGCACAATCCCAGCCTTATCAACTTTGAATGCAATCTTACCACCTTTCACTTCATTTACTGCTGCTGCCACATCGTTTGTAACTGTACCTGTTTTTGGGTTGGGCATCAGGTTGCGCGGTCCGAGAATTTTACCGAGCTTACCGATTTTAGGCATTACCGAAGGTGTTGCTACAATTACATCCACGTCTGTCCATCCGCCTTCTATCTTTTGAATAAATTCATCGAGGCCCGCATAATCGGCGCCTGCAGCTTTTGCGTCGGCTTCTTTGTCAGGTGTGCACAAAACGAGTACCCGTTTGGTTTTGCCGGTTCCATGCGGCAGTTTGACCGTGCCACGCACCTGCTGGTCGGCTTTTTTTGGATCAACGCCCAATCGTATATGCAGGTCAACTGAAGCATCGAATTTTGCTGTATTTACATCTTTAACCATTGCAGAAGCCTCTTTCAAAGTATATTCTTTGCTTTTATCAATTTTGGTTTCTGCTGCTTTTCTTTTTTTTGCGATTCTTGCCATTTGAAATAAGTTTTAAGGATCCTTCACTAACAGGAAAAGATAAATTTTAGTTCTGCCACGGGGCAGCGCCCTCAACAGTGATACCGAGGCTGCGGGCAGTTCCTGCAATCATTTTCATAGCGCTTTCAACAGTAAAACAATTGAGGTCCGGCATTTTATCTTTGGCAATTGCTTCCACTTGTGCCCATGTAACTTTACCTACCTTGTTGCGGTTGCTTTCCTTAGAACCTTTTTGGGTTTTAGCAGCTTCGAGCAACTGAACAGCAGCAGGAGGAGTTTTAATAATGAAGTCGAAAGACTTATCCACATAAACCGTGATGAGAACGGGGAGCACTTTTCCTATTTTGTCTTGTGTCCTGGCATTGAACTGTTTGCAGAATTCCATTATATTGATGCCTTTGGAACCGAGTGCAGGACCTATCGGGGGAGCAGGATTGGCGCTGCCGCCTTTTACCTGGAGCTTTACAAAACCGGTGATTTCTTTTGCCATTAAATTAAATTTTATTGGTTCAAACGCCTCCTCGCACAATCATCATAATTTTATTGAATGATGAAGGGAGAGACTCCCAAACTTTTCCCACCATTTGGCGGGAGTAAATTATTCTTATCAAAAGAACTTTTGGGGCGGCAAAGATAGCGGAAATATTCACGCAGCAAAGTTTTGAAGAAAAGTTTTTTAGATTACTCCGGCAAAGAAGTAATTTTTAATTTTCGATTACAGATATTTGATGCCGACTTCTGATGATAATCTCACATCATGCAAAAGATAAAAATACAACAGCAAAAAAGAACTGTCCCGAAACCAACTGTGAAGCCGGTGAAAAAAGTTAATTATACCTGGCTGATGATCGGGATATTAAGTATCGTGATTTTGATTGTTTTCGCTCCCTGTTTTTCGGCAGGCATTACTAACTG
>JAHEZC010000164.1:0-2445 GCA_023251275.1 Parafilimonas sp.
GCCATGATAACTGCCCCAAAAGTTGCAGCGGTTGATACTACGGCTGCAGGAGATGTGTTTAACGGCGCTCTTGCGGTTGCACTTTCCGAATGGGCAACTGTTATTGATGCTGTCGGATTTGCCTGCAAAGCAGCAGCAATTTCGGTTACGCGTATGGGGGCGCAGGTCTCTGCACCATCCCGCGATGAAGTGAATGCATTTCTTACTTGATTAGTGAAGCAATAAAATAGACCGATTATTTCATAACTATTCATTTTTCTCCATCAGTTCCAGCAATGTATTGAATGCCTGAACGTTGTCGCTATTATCTAAAGCCGCAGCAATATCTGCTTTTTCAGATGCGGTAAGGTGAAAGCTTAATGATGCAATGATATCAGCTTTCCGCGGAAAATACTGAAAGCATATACGGTAACATTGAGGACCATACGCAGAGAGCATATAATTTAACTGGTCTGTCTGGTAATAATCCTGCAATTTGTACCAGTTATGTTGCAGCAGCAGAAAAGGTCTTGTGAAAGAACCTATAATTGAATTACCTTCATAAGGATGTCCCCAGTCGCCAACAGGCTTATCTCTTATTTGTATCAGCACGACTTTACCGGTATTTGCTTTTAACCAGTCGCTGAATACATTCAGAAAACGGAGTGATGTTTCCTGTCCGAAATTATCGCGCAGGCCTGCATCCATCACATCAATCACAGGCTCAGTCGGAAGCCATACGTTGGGCAGCACATAAGGGAAGGTTGCATTCATACGCAAGGCAGAAAGCATGCGGAGATTAAGGGGATTTTGATTTTGAAAAAAAGAAGTAAAATCAACGGCATCTGGTGTATTGGCAGGGAAATTATTTTCTTCTTTTACCGGCTGCATGAGAAACCGGACAGGGTGTGTGCTGATGATCATTTTTCTGCCATCTCTGCTTATAACAGAATTAAAAAACACAGAAGGTATATCTGCATTTTTCTCCGCCGTTTTATAGTCACCGATCTTTTTGTTTAATATACCTTTGGTATTTTCATTCAGTTTTTGTTCAAATGCATAACCCCGGTCTTTCGAATACCTGTAGCCATTGATATCAACTTTCTGAACAGGGCCTATAAGGTCTCTTGAAATAAAAGTAGAGAACAAAGGATTAAGCAGGTCTTTTGAAATATTGTCCACATAATTTTTATCCTGCAGGTACATATTCCCGCCATTTATTTTTTCCCAATACAATTCACGGAAATAAGCAGCTCCTATCATTCCTCCTGAAGACCCGTTGATAAGAAATACATGAGGCATCAACTGCCCGTTCGTTACACTGTCTAAACGCTGTAATACATTCATCGTAAATGTGGCGTTGCGTGTGCCGCCACCGCTTGCATCAATGATAAGCATCACCGGTTTTTCCTCTCCCAGTTTTCTTTTCCAGTTGTTTAAAATCTGCAGGTAATAATTTTTATCCTGCGCAATATTATCAGTGGAAGCTAATTTCACCACGCTGTCTTTTTCATAAAATGGCCTTTCCTGTTCATTCAGATAATTCAATCCGTACGCTTTGTTGCGCGGGTCTATAATATTGTTTTCATACATCCAGTCAAAAGCAATATACAATACGATCAGCACGGGTATAGTCCATGTGCGCAGAAAAAGCGTGAAGGCGCCTGCCACTGCAATTAATACAGCCATCAAAACTGTGGCGCTTGCTGCTGCGGGCACCTGGAAAACAGCGTTGTCTGAAAACATGCCTGTGCCGATCAAAAAAAGAAATGCAACTATAATAGCCAATACTGCCGCGAAATGGTGGCGTTTAAAAATGCTTTCGAGAAACTCTTCCGTGTAGTGCTTTATGTTACGTGGTTTGCGAAGGCCGAGGGTAGCACTGAGAAACCAGTCAATCCTGACTTCGCTTTTGCCGTTTTCCAATGGTTTTCGTTTTACAGACCTTTCATATTTCTTATTGGCTGAGGTGATATGCGGTTCCATCCGGCGATAAATGGTTTTGTCGGCGCGAAAAAAATAAATGAACGCAATAAAGATCGCTAGCATAAACCCTGCAAGAAAACCGGCGCTCAAAATGATGATACCGGTGATATTGGTAAATTCCTGGTATTTCTGGTATTGAACAGCAAAGAAAAAATAAGATGCCATGAACAGGATTGGCAGCGCTGAATTGTTGATGCAAAATTTCAGAAAAGGTTGGGCTGTTGTCGCAAGAAACCTGATATGTTTTGTGTACAAAATAAAAGTGGTGATATTCCAGCTCATTATATATACACCTGTCGCAAACCCAACGATAGCAGTACTCAGCGCATTTACCGAGCCGAGATATTCAGGTGCGAGGAAAAGTGAACTGGCGCCAAAAGGTTTCAGGAAATTTCCGCTGATGGTGGCAAATAAAATAAACCAGAAAATAAGTAAAATATGATTTCGCCTGAAATGCAGCAAGAATAACTGAACCGGCAT
>JAHEZC010000164.1:2455-6362 GCA_023251275.1 Parafilimonas sp.
AAAAACCGACAAGGTATTTTTTCATGAAGAAAAGTTAGTATAAAAAAACATAGCTTTCATTTTGTGTATGGCTTTAGTATATGCAAAATAACAAGCAGCGAAAATAATAATAACATCCCCGTGAATTGATGCAGGATTGCAAACCATTCAAATATCCCGAATTTACCCAAAACTATTTTTGTACTGCTGAGCACAGCCATAATACCCAGCAATAACTGCAGGAGCACCAGTATAAGCGGCCATTTTCTTATTTTACTGAAAGGCGAAGAAAATGTCTCTTTTTTTGCTTTAAACGACCATATTACAATAAGTATGAAAATGATATATGCCAGTGTGCGGTGTATGAATTGAATAGTGATCGGATTTCGGAGAACACCCTGTATAAAGCCGTTTGCAAACATTCCACCGGGAATGATTTGCGTATTCATATCAGGCCATGTAGGCGCTGCATTCGCTGCTTTAAGACCTGCTAAAAAAGCGCCGTATATTAACTGCAGCACTACAAGAATAAAGATGATCCACGCTTGTTTTCTCAAACCATGATTATACACTCTATGCTCTTTAGGTACAGCAACTGCAAGCCCGAAAATTAATGTATAACCGATCAAAATCATTGCTGCCATAAAATGAACAGCAAGCTTAAAATGGCTCACATAAATATCTTCATCATTCAATCCGCTCTTAACCATTATCCAGCCAATCAATCCCTGCAGTGCGCCCAAAACAAACAACAGGATCAATGGTATGATCATCCATCGCTTAAAATATTTTTTTATGATGAAATAAATAAAAGGTACCAGGAATACCATACCTATTAATCTTGCCCACAAACGGTGAAACCACTCCCAGAAAAAAATGAATTTAAAATCTGCAAGCGTAAAATGATTGTTCAGATATTTATACTGTGCAATATGCTGGTATTGGAAAA
Organism: Parafilimonas sp.; assembly: GCA_023251275.1. Classification (GTDB taxonomy): domain Bacteria; phylum Bacteroidota; class Bacteroidia; order Chitinophagales; family Chitinophagaceae; genus JAHEZC01. The sequence goes on from JAHEZC010000164.1 coordinate 3,384, forward strand.
ATGCCTCCTGCCATTGCTGGTCATTTACGGGCGGAAAAGCACCCATAACCGGATCCCATTCTGTTATTGATAATCCTGATCCCGTGAGGCGGGTAATTCCACCAAGCAATACCTGGATAATAAGCATAGCTACTCCCAGAAACAACCAATTTGCTACTATGCGGGCCGATTTTTCATTCTGCATACTTATCTTTTCAAATTGAACTTTGCAAAGGTATAGGCACAGCGTTCTTTCAAATTTTTTTTTGCACAAAGAACAACCGAACAGCATATATTTCGATATTCGCCGTACTGAATATGCTGCAGTCTTTTTACGATGAGAAATTACTGGAAGCCGGTTGCGATGAAGCAGGCCGCGGATCTTTTGCAGGACCTGTGTTTGCAGCATCAGTCATTTTATCGAAAGATTTTTATCATCCCCAATTGAACGACAGTAAACAGGTGCCGCCGGAAGTAAGGAAAGAGCTAAGAATTTTTATTGAAGCGAATGCTGTAAGCTTTGCAGTTGCCATGATTGATAATGATGAGATTGATGAGATAAATATTTTGCGTGCATCTTTTAAGGCTATGCATAAAGCGGTTGATGCCCTCAACCTTATTCCGGAGTTGTTGCTGATTGATGGTAATCGTTTTGCCTTATATAAAAATATTCATCACCGGTGTATTATTGGCGGTGATGCTGTTTATGCGAGTATTGCCGCAGCAAGCATCCTGGCAAAAACATACCGTGATGCATACATGGTGCAGCTTCATGAAGAATTTCAGCATTACAAATGGGAAAAAAATAAAGGCTATGGGACTCCCGAACACCGGGAAGCAATCAAAGAATTTGGCTTATGCAAATATCACAGGAAAAGTTTTGATATAATTTTTACCCAGCCGGAGTTATTCTAATTCAAAAATTCCTGCCCCGGTTCTTATCACTTCGTATTCATCTTTTGTACAATCAACAACCGTGGAAGGGATCATTCCGCCGATGCCGCCATCCACGACAATATCCACAAGGTTTTTAAAATTCTCATACATAAGATCCGGGTCAGTATATTCTTCTACCATTTCGCCAGGCAGTGAAGCAGAGAGAATGGGATGCTGTAATTCCTGTACAATTGTCCTTGCAATAAGATTGTCCGGCACACGAATGCCGATTGTATTTTTTTTACTTTTCAGGATCTTTGGCACTTCCCTGCTGGCAGGTAAAATAAAAGTATAAGCCCCGGGTAAATGACGTTTGAGTATCCGGTATAATGGCGTAGATATCGGTTTCGTGTATTTGCTTAAATCACCGAGATTATGACAAATAAAACTAAGCTGGGCTTTTTGCGGTTCTATGTGTTTTATCCTGCAGATACGCTCAATAGCTTTATGATGAAAAATATCACACCCCAGTCCATAGATTGTATCTGTGGGATAAATGATTACTCCGCCATCGAGCAAACATTCTGTAATCCTGGTTATATGGCGTGGTTGCGGATTCTCAGGATGTACATGCAGCAACATGATTAAAAATAGAATGTAAAGTGCAAAAATACATACAACGCATGCAAATTTCATGAGCATTTACATTGGCTGCAGGTTTACGGTTCACAAATTAACAGAATGAACTTTGGTTAACGACTTCTTCATTTTACTTTTGCACCGAAAACAAAACCAACATGCAACTGCGCCCCATTGATATAGTTCCGGATATTTCGGCTGAGGAGTTCAGGATAAATTACTTCGTGCCTCAAATTCCTGTTGTTATCAAAAATCTTGCAAAGCAATGGCCCTCAACAGTAAAATGGAACTGGGAGTATTTTAAAAAAATTGTCGGTGATAAAAGAGTGGGCATTTACAATAATGTAAAAAGCGATGCTTATACGCCTATTAACAAGGCAGATGATTACACCAGTTTTGGCGAATATATTGACATGATAAGCAGCGGCCCGGCAGCATGGCGTATATTCCTCTTTAATATTTTCAGTCATGCACCGCAGCTTACACAGGATTTTACATGGCCCGACCATTTAATGAAAGGATTTGTAAAACGCGTGCCCATGCTATTTGTGGGAGGGCAAGGCTCTATCACTCACATGCATTTTGACATTGACCTAAGTCATATTGTACATACACAATTCATGGGTCGAAAGCGGGTGTTGTTGTTTCCCTACAAAGAGCAATATAAATTATACCGCAAACCATTTGAGGTGCTGAGCATTGCCGATTTCAGTAACTATTATGATGACAGCAAAAGCAGGCTCGACATTACAAAATTTCCCGCAGTACAGTTTGCAAATGGTTATGAAGTAATACTGAATCATGGAGATACCTTATTCATGCCGGGCGGCTACTGGCATCACATGGAATATCTCGACAGTGGTTTTGCCATGAGCCTGCGTGCCTTAAACAACAGCATGAGCGGAAAACTAAAGGGAGTATGGAATATTGTAGGGATGCGCAACATAGATACGGTGATGAAAAAAACCATGCCCGTGAAATGGTATGAATGGAAAGAAAGAAAAATTTATGAAGCTGCTGAAAAAGAAATACAAAAAGTGGGATGAATTTTAAAAGCTGCCCCCGCACAAGCGGGGGCGTAAGCAGGTTTAAAAATATCTGCTATTTCAGCTTCTGTGTTTTCGAAGAAACAAAATCAATTTTGCCGTTCTTGTTTATCCTGTTATCATCCTGATAATAAACAGAGTCAACTTTGCCATTTTTGTGCGTATCAATTTCCTTATACCAAAGACTTACCCAATCAGCATCTTTATCCGTGCTGTGGTTCGCCATCCATGCATCAAAGATCAGTTCCACTTTAGACAGGCTGTCCCTGTATTTTGTTGCTTCATGCATCATGCTGTCAATACCTCCTTTAAAATGATCCCCACTTGAAAAGTACATCTCAACACTGTCAGAGAAAGTTGCCCTTAAAGCATTCATATCACCAGTTTCCCAAGCTTTATAGGAATTTAACACAGCGGCAACATCACTTTGTTTGCCCGC
>JAHEZC010000165.1 GCA_023251275.1 Parafilimonas sp.
AATGTAGTTCTTTGAACGCAAATCCTCAATGTGATTAAGGTTCCATATAACAAAACCTCATTGGCTGACAGTCGTGGATTATATTTGCACTCATTTCAGAAAACCTGGTTAATTGAATGACGATTTCCTATAACTGGTTATGCAAATATCTCCCGGAAAAAATTGATCCGGCAAAGCTGTCAAAAATTCTTACCGCTATTGGCCTTGAAGTAGAGAGCCTTGATAAATATGAAAGCATCAAAGGGGGCTTAAAAGGATTAATTGTCGGAGAGATATTGGAATGCGAACAACATCCCGGCGCCGACAAGCTGAAACTTACTAAAGTAAATATTGGGAATGATGAAGTGCTGCAGATTATCTGCGGTGCGCCCAACGCAGCGAAAGGACAAAAAGTAATAATTGCACCGGTTGGCACAACTATATTTCCTATTTCGGGCGAACCGGTAACCATGAAAGCCGCTAAGATTCGAGGCATTGAAAGTTTTGGAATGATTTGCGCAGAAGATGAAATCGGGATTGGAAAAAATCATGAAGGAATAATCATTTTACGGGATGATGCAGCAGTGGGCGCACCGGTATCATCTTATTTTGAAATATATGAAGACTGGATCTATGAGATCGGGCTTACTCCCAACCGCATGGATGCCATGAGTCATTTTGGCGTAGCAAGAGACGTATGTGCTTACCTGACGCATCATACAAAAAAATCTGTAAAACCAAAATCTCCGTTTACCAATACCTTCCGTGCTGACAACCATACTATTGCAATAAAAGTAAACATTGAAAATACTGATGCCTGCCGGCGGTATTCAGGTGTAAGCATTGCTGATATTAAAATAGCGCCTTCGCCGCAATGGCTGCAGGACCTGCTGAAATCCATTGGTCAGCGACCCATTAATAATATCGTTGACATTACCAATTATATTCTCCATGAAACCGGCCAGCCGTTACATGCATTCGATGCGGATGAAATTAAGGGACAGGAGATCATGGTGAAAAATCTTCCGCAGGGAACTCCTTTCATAACGCTCGATGAAAAGGAAAGAAAGCTGAACGCAGAAGACCTCATGATCTGCGATGCTGAAAAAGGTGTGTGCATTGCCGGGGTTTTCGGCGGAATAAAAAGCGGCGTAACTGCCGGTACAAAAAATATTTTCCTTGAAAGCGCATGGTTCAATCCTGTAAATATCCGCAAGACATCTTTCCTCCATGAACTGCGAACAGAAGCCGCCGTACGTTTTGAAAAAGGCGTAGATATTTCCAACACGGTAAACGTGCTGAAGCATGCGGCATTGATGATCAAAGAAATTGCAGGAGGAGAAATTGCGGGAGATGTAGTGGATGTGTATCCGCATCCGAAAGAAAAACTCCAGTTGGGACTGAAAAATCATTACCTCAAAAAATTGAGCGGTAAGAATTATCATCCCGATACGGTTAAAAAAATACTTACTGCCCTTGGCTTTGAAATCATTAAAGAAGGAATGGATGAATTATGGCTGACTGTTCCCTGCAGTAAACCTGACATATTGCTGCCTGCAGATATTGTGGAAGAAATCGTACGGATTGATGGCCTGGATAATATTGATATTCCTGCCAGTATAACCATGTCTCCTGCTGCTGAAGAATATGGGCTGAAGGAAAATCTTCGTGAAAAAATTTCAGGCTGGCTTGTTGGACAAGGCTTTCAGGAGATATTGACAAACTCTATTACCAACAGCAAATATTTTGATGAAGAGACTCTCAACAGCACTGTAAAAATGAGCAATAATCTGAGCGCAGACCTCGATGTGCTGCGACCTTCTATGCTGGTAACTGGATTGGAAGCAATTGCTTATAACAGCAATCGCCAAAATCAAAATCTTAAATTCTTTGAATTTGGCAAAATATATTCTGCTTCAGGAGTTGGTTCATACCGGGAAAAAGACCGTTGCTGTCTATATATCACAGGCAGGGATTTTGAAGATGGCTGGCGTGAAAAAGGCGTTGCCGCTGATCTCTTTAAAGCCAAAGGCCTGGTATCATCCATTTTTATTTTGTGCGGCCTGCAAAACATACAATTCGAAGAACCTTCTGTAACAAATGAAGGAACCCAATATCTTATTAAACATAATAATCGAATATTGGGAACGTTGTTGAATACAGGCAGGCTCTGTCTTCAAATGTTTGACATTAAACAACCTGTTTATTTTATTGATATAGATTTTGCAATGCTGCATGATATCATTGCAAAGCAAAAGATCAGTTACGCAGAAATAGCAAAATTTCCCGTTGTGGAAAGAGATATTGCTTTTGTAGTTGATAAGTCTGCTGTTTACCGGGATGTGGTAAAGACCATTGAGAAAATAAATTTATCGAAGCTGGCGGATATGCGTTTGTTCGACGTATTTGAAAGCGAAAAGATAGGAGCAGGTAAAAAATCAATGGCTGTAAATTTCACTTTCCTTGATGAGCAAAAAACACTTATTGATCAGGAAGTGGATGAAATGATGCGGACCATTGCTTCAGCACTTGAAAAAGATTTGATGGCACAAGTGAGAAAATGACTATTACGAAGTTTGAAATCTGTTCACTGCATTAATTTTTTCGGGAATGATTGATATTGATGAACAATTAAAAAGCCTTAACAATAAAATTCAGCAATTACTGAAACATAACAGGCAGTTGCTGAAGGAAAATGAAGCATTAAAAAAGGAGAGCCAAAAAAAAGAGGATTTATTGAATGCAAAAACCGATCTGATAAAAGCTTTGGAACAGAAGATTGATGCCCTCAGCCTTTCTTCGTCTTTTATGGATGAAGAAGAAAAGAAACAATTTGAAAAAAGAATTGACATGTATCTTTCTGAAATTGAAAAATGCCTTGCTTTATTAAATGCATAAAAAATGCCGGAGCTTATTCCTGTAAATATTGTAATTGGCGACCGTACTTATCGCTTAAAAATAGAATCCGGTGACGAGGAAAAATTGCGCAAAACGGCAAAACTCATCAATGATAAAATCCTCGAATTCAGAAGAGACTTTGCGGGTAAAGACATGCAGGATTATATAGCAATGGTGCTGATCTGGTTCGCCACCGAGCAAAACAAATACGGAGAAGAATCATTGAAGCTTAAAGAGGTTTCCGAAAAAATTTCTTCGCTTGAAAAAATGATTGATAAGTCGCTTTTACCGGAACAATAAAGATCAAGCCGGTGTATCGCTAAAAATAAAACCGGCAATAGCAGGATAAATTTGCAAATCAGCAACATGAACTGTAAATTTATTCATGCCTTTCGCCTCGTCTATATCGTATAAAAGATTTCCCTTTGTAAGATTGCTCATTCCATTGATGGCAGGTATTATTATTCAATGGTATTGCCGGTTGCCTTTGACGCATATATTTATTACAGGAGTATCAGTTATCATTTTTACTGCATGTTTTTTTCTTCTTCCTGTATCTGTACGATTTTCATTACGGTGGCTGCGGGGCTTATTCATCATAATATTAATGGCAGCGGTTGGCGCTGTTATTACTTACGAAAGAGACATTCGTCATCAAGAAAATTGGATAAGAAATTATTACAGTGATACGGCTTCATTACGCATCACTATACAGGAGCCCTTGGTAGAAAAAGCGAAATCATATAAAGCATTGGCAAGTATTGATGCTGTTCAAATAAAAAATAATTGGCAAAAGACAAAAGGGAATATTTTATTTTATTTCAAAAAAGACAGTGCCAGGCCTTTGCTTGATTACGGTTCGCAGATTGTTATTCATAAACCGTTGCAGCCAATTTCAAATGCAGGAAATCCCGGTTCATTTGATTATATACGTTACTGCATTTTCCACGATATTTCATACCAGGCTTTTTTAAAAAATGATGAATATGTTGTTTTGCCGGAAAAGAATATTAACAGTTTACAGTTGACAGTATTCAATATCAGGAATGCTGCTATAAGAACATTGCAGAAAAATGTCTTAGGACAAAAAGAACTCGGCGTAGCAGAGGCACTATTTATTGGATACCGGGATGACCTGGATAAAAACCTCGTACAGTCTTACAGTAATACGGGTGTGGTGCATATTATTGCAATAAGCGGCCTGCATCTTGGAATGATATATGGTTTGATGATCATCATTTTTTCTTTGTTCAAAAGAAATAGAATGGTACGATGGCTAAAGCCGGCTATCATATTATTGGTATTGTGGACCTTTACCCTCGTCGCAGGTGCCGCACCGTCTGTGCTGCGTTCAGCAGTCATGTTTACATTTATTGTGTTGGGGGGAACAATCAACCGGAAACATAATATTTATAATACATTGGCTGCTTCAGCATTTTGCATGTTAATATTCAATCCATTCGCCTTGTGGGATGTAGGCTTTCAGCTTTCTTATGCCGCAGTTTTAAGTATTCTTATTTTCATGAGATCAATCTATAACTGGCTGTATTTTCAAAATAAAATATTGAATTATCTATGGGGACTAACTGCCGTAACACTTTCGGCACAAATTTTTACTGTGCCGCTCATATTGTTTCATTTTCACCAGTTTTCGAATCTCTTCTTTATTTCGAATTTTATAGTAGTGCCTCTATCAGGATTAATTCTATATAGCGAATTACTGCTGATGTGCTTCTCATGGTGGGCAGGCTTTGCACACGTAATCGGAATTGTTTCTTCTTTTATGCTAAGGATAATGAATGGTTTCATTGAAAATATTGACAGTCTTCCTTTTTCTGTAACTGACAATGTACAGGTAAATATTTTTCAAACGATTTTATTGTATGGATGCATTATTGCCGCAGGCGTTTGGCTATTGAAAAAAAACAAATCATCCTGCCTTGTTTCGGTCAGTTGCCTTGCAGCTTTTTTCATATCAAGAGCAATTGATATCATACAACATAATCATCAGCAAAAGCTCATTGTATATAACATCCCAAAGTATGCCGCTGCTGATTTCATCACGGGTGATGAGTATCAATTTATTGGCGACAGTATTGTGATGCAGGATGGTTTCATTAGAAATTTTCATCTCAAACCTTCCAGAACAATGCACAGGATATCACCGTCAGGCAAATCGCTGAACATTAGGTCAGCAAATAATGTTATCAATTTCGCAGGGAAAAAAGTTCTGGTGATTAACTCCCCCGTAAGTATTATGCCCGGTGAATCAAAAATTGCTGTTGATATCATTATCATTTCCCAAAACCCAAAACTCTACATCAATCAATTGCAGTCCGCCTTTACATTCGAAGAACTGGTATTTGACAGCAGCAATCCGATGTGGAAAATTGACAAATGGAAAAAAGACTGCGACCGCCTACATTTGCGCTTTCATTCAGTGCCTGAAAAAGGCGCTTTTATTCTTGATTTGTAAAATTAAAAATCTATAAGAAGCTGTATAGAAATTGAATTTTCACCCGGATGCCTCCGCTGTCGGCTCCGATATATTATCGGAGTAAACTATGACAAACAGTAGTTGAATGAATGAACTTAAGCACAATGCTTTTACTAATGCTTGTCATTTCGGCGTAGGAGAAATCTATTTACAATTCTTATACAGTTTCCGAGGTGTCCAAATCATTATATATGCAAAAAAAAATTCATGCTGCATTAATTTCTGTTTTTTATAAAGACGGACTCGAACCTGTTGTAAAAGAACTGAATCGTCTTGGCACTATAATCTATTCAACAGGCGGCACTCAGCAATTTATCGAAGCGCTTGGCATCAGTTGCGTACCGGTAGAAAGCCTTACTTCATTCCCTTCTATTTTAGGTGGAAGAGTCAAAACACTTCATCCTGCTATATTTGGCGCTATCCTCGGAAGAAGAGATATAGAACAGGATATAATTGAAATGAAAGAATATAATATTCCTGAAATAGACCTTGTGATTGTTGACCTGTATCCATTCGAAGAAACACTGCGCAATACTTCTGAAGAAAAGCGCATCATCGAAAAGATTGATATCGGCGGTCCATCTATGATAAGGGCTGCAGCCAAAAATTTTAATGATATTGCAGTAATTGCGGCGAAAGATGATTACCCGCTATTGGTAAACATACTGTCAGAACAAAATGGCGAAACAACAATCGAACAACGTAAAGCATTTGCTGCAAAGGCTTTTGAAGTTGTAATGAACTATGATATTGCGATCAACAATTATTTCAATTCGTCCATCATTCAACCATTAGCCGATAAACAATCGCTGCGCTATGGGGAAAATCCGCATCAGCTCGCAGACTTTTATGGAAATTTAAAAGATGTTTTTAGTCAACTGCATGGTAAAGAAATTTCCTATAATAATCTTGTTGATATAGACGCTGCAATTCAGTTAATCAGAGAATTCAGTGAAAC
>JAHEZC010000166.1:0-2035 GCA_023251275.1 Parafilimonas sp.
ATGCCTTCAGGAATTTTGCCGTGCTCATTTTCATAAGCTGTGATATCATCCACAGAAATTAAATAATCCCGGTTCTGTAATGCCTTTGCTGAAACATCAATCACCACCGCATTGCCTGTGAGACTGGTGAGAGGAATCTTATCAATACCAATATGTCCCTGTGCAAAATGTTTGGGTGCATCGAGATGTGTGCCTCCGTGCTCAGGCGCACTGAATGCATAAGTGGAATAATAAAACCCCGCAGGTGTTACACCTTCTGCAATGGTATCGAGCCGAAAGCCGGTTGGGTTATTTGGCCAATACAGCGTGGCGGGAGAAAAATCATAACTAAGATCAATCCACTTGCCATCTGCAAAAACAGAAGTAACGTTTTCGTTTTGTTTACATGATGCTATAATGATGCAAATGGAAATAAAGAAGAATATTCTTTTCATAAAGAAAATTTTTATTTATTAAATCAGAACCCCACCTACGATATACCAAAAGAAACTTTTACTGCAACCGTAATTTTTTCAAAACATTAGCCCCAACCAATTTTCCTTTTGCCAAACCTGTATCCACGCTTAAACGGTAATGAATACCTCCATATACTCTGCTGACAGAAGCCTCTGCTGCAGCCTGGTAAAAGGAGGAAAATTGCCTGGTCATCCCAATATAAGGTTCATCACTGTTATCAAGAAATGAAAAATTATCGCCGAATAAATAAGTGAGAACAGCAGATGCCGACCCCGAAATTGTAGCATGTCCTGCTGTATATTCCGGAAAAGAAGGTGTTTGTAAAAAAGCATCCCATCCCTTGTCCATCCAAAGATTTATTTGCGTGATGGGTCTGACATATTCGTAATAATATTTGGCATCCCAGCAACTTATGAAACCATCGAGTAATGCCATAGATGTGAGTGAAAAAGCTTCAGCAGTTTGTACAGCATCTGCATGGGTTTTATGACACGCAATGGAAGTAATACCCATCCAGTGACCGCCGGGTGTGATCTTTTTATTGCCAAACATCAGGTGGCCGCTGTGCTCCATAATAAATGGGTTATCATCCCAGAAACGTGCAATTATTTTCTGGGAGTCGGTAAGATTTTTATTCACTGTATAAACTTCCTTCACCATCTTATAAAAAGCACTGTTGGTATCCTTATTAAATGGAATTGGCGGCCTGGGGCGAAACTGCGATGCTGAGTCTAAAGCAAAAGGAGGAATTTTATTCCAGTAAGGTTCGACTCCGTCATTATAATCTGGTGATGTGGGCTGCCATTTTCCATCGTTTTTACTGCCAAGATATTTGGGCATACCGCGGGTTTCTTTGTACATGTCTTTTGCTGCTCTTTTTAAAATTACTTTCCCAAGGCTATCTCCAAAAATGATGGAATTGTTATACACATCTTCCGTAAGGGACTCTTTATATAAAAGCAGCAGTGAATCCTCATATTTGTGTAAAGTATCGGCAGAAAATATTCTCACATTATAAGCAACCGTACAAAATGCTTTTGTGCCTGCAAGTATAAAATTGTATTGCTTATTCTTATCCGGTGCAGGCAATGGCTCAAAACCGTTCAATTTATCAGCAAAAGAAGGTGCTTCAGGATTAATGTGGCGTACTGCTTCATATTGAGCGAGTGAGGTATAAGCATAAATACGACTCGCAACAGGCGGGGAAAAAATATCGTAAATAATAATCTCAGTAAGTTGGTTTTCGTTGTGATGCAGAATCTCCGCATCATTTGGGTTGAAATTTGTTTGATGGGTGTTGCAGGAAAGAAAAACAACTGTTGAATAAAAACAAATAATAAGAATATTTTTTTTCATATTGATTGCTGATAAGAGTTAGTGAATTGTACGTTTGTTTCTCTTATTATCAAATATATCTATACTTTGCACCTGAGCATTCATATTGATAAATCTTCCCGGTTGAGAAAGAAATCCTTCACCATAGTGCAATTCTTCTTTTCTCGTTTTCCCGTTTTTTAGTTTAATCAAAGCGTAAGTTTCATTTGGCTCAACAGGAATCAAATGCTGAGGTTGCTTTAGT
>JAHEZC010000166.1:2045-6315 GCA_023251275.1 Parafilimonas sp.
TTTTGTTGCAAAACTTCGCTAATGCCTTGCCATTTCCCGGAATAAAAATTCCGCTTTGCAAAATGCTCAACTGCTGAAAGTTTCCCATTCCATCACCTTTCAGCACAAGGCCATTCAATGCATCATATCGGCCTACTGAAACCTCAGTGCCATAGTCATTGCCATTGATCACCACATCCAAATTTCCATCTCCATCCACATCTTCCGCGACCATTCCGAAAATACTCGAAATCTGTGCCTGGATGGGTAATGGCTGCAGTGTAAAATGTCCATTTCCATCATTCCTCACATAACAGCTTTTGAAATTATTTGCAGCTAACACCAGTGCCCCGTTCAACTGGTCCTTGCTCAGAAATTTATCAAATGATGAAGCCGCAAATTCATTGTAAGTCTTGAATTTATTCCTGAATTCGATCATTTGTTTGATCAGGTCGTCCCTGAGCTGAGCAGGAAATTCTTTTTTTGTCTTATCCTTTGCAGATGCGGGAAGATACACTGTGGGAATAGCGTCATAACTTCCATTATTGTCAAAATCCTTCGCATAAATATGTACCGGGTATTGTTCAGAAGGGCGATAAAAAGAATTCTGGCCTATATTACCAATTATATAATCCATATCGCCATCATTATCAAAATCACCAGAAACAATACTGTTCCACCAACCCGTTTGGTTATCAAGCTCTGTATGAATCAGCTTGAGTTTTCCCTTTTCATTTTTAAAAAATTTAATGGGCATGAATTCTCCTGCAATAATCAAATCTGTCCATCCATCATTATCAAAATCTGTCCATAAAGCATCACAGGTCATCCCGATATTTTTGAGTTCAGGAGCCACTGTTTCAGTAATATCTGTGAACACAACCTTTCCGTTTTTGGAATCATTACGGTAAATAAAACAGGAAACAGGTTGAGGATATTTACCAGGCAAACAACGTCCCGCTACAAATAAATCGAGGTCGCCGTCATTATCAAAATCAAATGCACGGACACATGATTTGCTCGTATGATTTACCGGTAAAGCAGTGCTATCTAAACTGAAATTGGCTCTCCCATCGTTAATGTACAACTTGTCCTGGTAACTATGGCTGCTATCACTTTCATAGCCACCTGAACATATATAAAGATCAAGATCTTTATCATTATCAGCATCAAACAACAACACACCCATATCTTCCCATCCTTTTCTATCTCGGGAGGCTCCGGGAATTAAATCTTTTGTTGTAAACCTGCCATTATTTTGCTGAAGCAATAATTGTGCACTGTAGCCATACGAACCGCCTAATACAAGGTCTTCTGTACCATCACCATTTATATCACCAACCGCAATTCCCGGACCGTAGTCGCTAAGCTTGTGAGGTAATAGTTTCTGAATGTTGAAATCTATAAAATCATCATCTTTATTCATAACATTTACCCCAAGTGAATCGCTTACTTCCCTGAATAATGAATTGCCTGCAACTGCTGGCTGCTCCCAGGTATAAGGCTTATCAGCTTCACTATGCCTAACTTTTAAAACCTGGTTAGATTTAACCTGTTGAAGTAATTGCATTTTCCCGTCAGGCCATTTTATAATCACTGTATCTGCAGCAGAAATATTTCCCAATCCAAAATGTGCGCCTTCCTCAACCGACGAAAGATAACCGCGGTAAGGGGTATTCTCATATACCTGTATTTTCCCTCGGTCGTAATGTAATTCAACCCAGGCGCCAATTCCATTGATATTCGGGCTCTCTGATGAAAATTTTATCTGCAGATAATTGTTATGTTCATTCTTGTTGTCGTTCAGGTGATTCTCATACAAAAAAGCTTCATCGTTAATATTATTTACAACGTAATCCAGATCACCATCATTGTCTAAATCAGCATAAGCAGCGCCATTTGAAAAAGAGGGTTCTTTAATCCCCCAATTCTGAGACACATTGGAAAAAGTAAGGTTGCCATTGTTACGAAAGGCATAGTTGGTGATCTTTACTTCCGGTATTTGCTCTAATAACTGCTGTTTGGTGGCTACGAAATATGCTTTATTCCGAAACGCAACAAAATCGTGATCAGTAACATCTCTGGGAAATCCATTGGTAACAACCAGGTCACGATAACTGTCATTGTCAAAATCAGCAACCAACGGAGTCCAACTCCAATCTGTTTCTGCCATTCCGCTTAAAAAGGCAATTTCACTGAAAGCCGGCGGGCCAACTGAGTCGTTGCCATTTAGACGCGGCCCCTGGTTCAGTTGCAATGTATTACGGACATACTGATATTGATAGCCAAAATAATCACTGTTTTGATATGTCTGATAACTGCTGGCATTAAGCATCATTTTTTTGCGGTAGTTATCTTCAGGATTCATATCAAGCTCGATAACGTCCACAAGCCCGTCGTTATTAATATCAGTTATATCCTGGCCCATGGCATTGGCTGATGCATGCTTGAAATAGGTTGCAGTTTCATCTGTGAAAGTGCCGTCATGATTATTGATGTACAGGATATCGGGGGATAAATAATCATTCGTAACATAGATATCTTTCCATCCGTCTTTATTGATATCTGTAATGGTAACTCCATGCGTATAACCTTCAATTGTAATGCCTGCCTGCTTCGACACATTGACAAATACAGGATGCTTCAGGCTATCGTTCCAGTCATTCCGGTATAGCCTGCCGGTGCTTGGAAAAGTTCCGTCTTTTATAAGCCTGCGGAATTTATTAGGATATTCACTGCCTATGATCTCGTTCACAGCAAGGTACATGTCGAGATCTCCATCATTATCATAATCGAAAAAAGCAGCCATGGTTGAATGAGTGCTGTCATTCAAACCATATTCTTTTGCCATTTCTTTGAAATGAGGAATGCCATTTTTATCCGTCCCCTGGTTTATGTAAAGCAGGTTTTCCCTTTTCTGTCCATCCTTCAGAATGGAAGCACACACATACATATCCATCCATCCATCATTATTAATATCTGCCACAGACACACCTCTGCACCATTTGCCATCTCCCGAAACTCCCGACTGATCAGTAATATCTTCAAATTCAAGACGGCCACGATTCAGGTAAAGTTTATTCGACACCAAATTGCCTGTAAAATATATATCCTGCAGCCCATCATTATTAAAATCTCCTATACCCACTCCCCCGCCGTTATACACATTGGCAAAATCAAGCACATTAATAGAATCTGTTTGCTGAATTTCGTTGTTAAAATGAATACCTGTATGAGATGATGAAACCTGCTGAAACATTGTCTTTTGGCCGCATGAATACGCCAGTACAGAAAGAGTAAAAAAACAAACGGGCCGGAATAAAATTTTCATCTGCGGAAAACTGAAATTTTCAAAAAGTAAATATCAAAAAAAAGGTAGAGTTGTACTCTACCTTTTACAATATTGAAACTGTTAAATTAATATCCGGGGTTTTGAACCAGGGCGCCTTTTTCGTAGTCAATCTGCGCCTGGGGAATGGGGAAGTATTCATTTCTGCCTGCCGTAAAAGTTCTTCCGTTCAAATACGTACGTTGCGCTTTTTCTTTAGCGATATAAGCATTTAATACCGCTGCTGCTGTCCCGTAACGCACCAAGTCAAAGAAGCGATGGCCTTCCATTGCAAGCTCAAGCTTTCTTTCAAATTGCACTGCTTTGCGTGCAAAAGCCTGATCTGTCCATGTACCGGGATATAAGCCTACTTTATAATTGGAAGCGTAGGTACCTGAAGGATCAGGAGTCGGAACACCATCCTCAGCCTTTACCCAATTTTCTGTATTGGCGGCTCGTGCCCTCACGAGATTCACGTATTCTCTTGCCTTTTCAAGGGATCCGGCTTCTACTTCACATTCTGCAGCCCACAACAGTACATCAGCAAAGCGAATAAAAGTATAGTTGTTTGCTGTAACACCGCTGGTCCAGAAAGAATTGTCAGTCAGGTTGCCCTGCTGGCTTTTATAATACACATTTTTCTTAGGAGCATACGGTCCGCTATAACTTTGGTCACGAATCCAGTCTTTGCCCGGATGTGGGCCCCAGTCAAGATAGGGAATACCTCTTCTGCCTACTGTCCAGTCGAGGCGGGAATCCAAAGAAGCGGTTTCCACAGTAAAAGGATCTGCAGTATTAAGGCCCTGATCGCTTTTCACATCTACATCGTTCCAGGTATCCAGGAAAGGTAATCCATTGGCGTCAACTCTGTAAGAATTAACCAGGCTTTGTGAAGGCTGATAAAATCCGCAGCATGTACCGGGTCCACCTGTATAGGGGAAGTTTAATACATCGCCCCAACCT
>JAHEZC010000167.1 GCA_023251275.1 Parafilimonas sp.
AATAAAGCTGATATCAAAAAATGAAATTATAAGTATCAGCAAGGAATAAGCATTGCAGATTCTAAATTATTATTAATTGGTCTTTCATTTTACTGAAAAAAATTTTTAACCATGAATCAATTTCTTTTCAAGCTCTTCAAGCGATACTCCTTTTGTTTCAGGAACTTTGGTAAGCACCCATAGTAATTGCAGTACCATCATACCTGAGAAGAAAGCGAATATTGGCCACGGATTTTGGCCGAAAATTCCATTATCCTTATCTAGGAAAATAGGGGTTATTAAAGTAATGATTGCGGCAAACACCCAATGCACGCTAGCGCCAAACGACTGACCCAACGCTCTCTCATTGTTAGGAAATATTTCTGAAATGAAAACCCAAATTACAGCCCCCTGGCCAATTGCATGCGATGCAATAAAAAGTAATAGTGAGCTCATTAATATCAAATCGCCTGCCTGCGAATAAAAAGACCAGGCTACTAAAGCCAGGCTGATAATATATCCAAATGAACCAATGATAAGTAATTGTTTTCTGCCTATGCGGTCAATTAAATATAAACCGACAAATGTGAAAATTAAATTCGTGCCGCCAATAGCGATAGAATTAAAAAGGGATTCTTTTGCGGCAATCCCCGCCCTCTCCAGTATTTCAGGCGCATAATACAGGATAAAATTGATCCCCGATAACTGGTTAAAGAAAGCAACAAAAAAAGCAAGCCATATAACTACCTTGTATTTATTGCTGAAAAATGCAGTTTTCTTTCCCTTTGTTTCGATAGCAGCGTTAGCTGCAACAATATTGTTTACTTCCGCATCTGCATTGTCTGCGCCTATTTGCAGAAAAACGGCTTTGGCCGCTGCCACATTGTTTTTGATCGTAATTAACCAACGTGGACTTTCAGGTACGCCCATCACCATTATTGTATAAATGACAGAAGGAATAGCAAGTACGCCAAGCATCCATCTCCAATCATTAGCGCCACCCACTCCTTTTAAGAGATAATTTGAAAAGAATGCAATCAATATCCCGAATACAATATTGAACTGGTACATAGCGCCGAGGCGTCCCCTTGTTGCTGGCGTGGATATTTCAGAAATATAGGTTGGCGCGGCAACAGACGATACACCGATACCTATACCACCAATGAACCGGAAAAAAGAAAAAATATAAGGATCCGGTGCAAGCGCTGAACCCAATGCTGATATAGTAAATAAAAAGCCTATCCATAATAATACTTTCCTGCGACCGTATTTTTCGGTGGGGATACCTCCAAACAAAGCGCCGAAAACAGTGCCCCATAATGCCATTGACATGATAAAAAATCCATGGAACAGGGGAGTCGTGTGCCAGAGTTCTTTAATGGGAAGATTGGCGCCGGAGATAACGACCGTATCAAATCCAAAAATAAAGCCCGCCAATGCGGCAACTATTGACCATTGAAACAGTTTGTTTTTATTCATAGCAGGAGTTATTTGGCAGAGAAAAATATTTTTTACTGATCCGTGAGAATGATTTATTTGTAAACTTATGAAAAAACAAGATGTTCTTTACCGAAACAGGTCATTGCTCAGAATTCTTACTGTAATTCCGCAAAATGATTTTTCAGAATTGCGCTAATAGAAATCAGGGTACAGCAAATATTTCTTTCTGATCTTTTTGAATGCTTCGAGTTTATCCTGCCAGGATGCTCTTATTTCAGATTCCGTTTTTCCTTCATTTATTTGCTGCATCAATTCATTACTTCCTGCAAGCTTATTGAAAAAATAATCAGTTGGGTTACCTGATTTTGGTTTGATGAAAAAATTTTGTTTATCAGGAAATAACCGGTATGCATTCAGCAGCCATTTAAGTTGAATTTGATTGTTTATTTGCTGAATGGTGATATCGTTGTCTGCGTTGTACATATTCCATCCATAACATAACCTGTCTTTGAATTTCGGTTCTTTAGCTCCCTGTGTGCTGCGAGGAGTAAAAGCAAATAATGTATCGGGTAAGTCAGGGTGGCCAAAAATTTCGAAAGGATGATCTGTGCCGCGGCCTTCTGTTATTACCGTTCCTTCAAAAAAGCAGGCAGATGGATACCAATATACAGAACCCATGCCTGTAAGATTTGGCGATGGATTTACCGGTAAAATATATTTACTGTTATGCGTATAATTACTGCATTTTATCACGAGCAAATGAACGGGAGCACCGGAACCTGCTTCTGCCTGTTTATAATCATTATATTTTTTATTTGCTTTTGCCGATAACCAATTTTCCCCGGCAATCATTAAAGCATATTCCCCGATTGTCATGCCATACACAACAGGCACTGGTTGCATACCGACAAAACTTTTATAAGCAGTATCGAGCACAGGCCCATCAATATAAAATCCATTCGGGTTTGGCCTGTCAAGAATGATGAGCGGAATATTATTTTCCAATGCACTTTCCATATAATATTGCAAAGACGAAATATAAGTGTAGAAACGAACGCCAACATCTTGTATATCGAAAAGCATCATATCTATTCCCTGCAGATCTTCTTTTGAAGGTTTTGTTTTTGAACCGTATAACGAAACAACTTTTATTCCTGTTTTTTCATCGGTAAAATTATTTACTTTTTCACCTGCATCAGCCGTGCCGCGGAATCCATGTTCCGGTCCGAAGATCACTTTTATATTCACCCCGAGTTTTACGAGTGTATCTATAATAGTTGAATTACCAACTAAAGAAGTCTGGTTGGCAAAAACAGCAATTGTTTTGTTTTTGATAAGCGGCAGATAAACATCTGTTCGTTCGGCTCCGGGAATAATTAAGTCATCATTTGCAAACAAATGATCTGTTGTTTTTGTTGATGGTTGACCACTTATGCTCCCAAGCAATATAATTGTGACAGCAATAGTATTAATTCGTTTCATGATCAAATACTTATCAAGTTAATGAATTAAAGTTCCCGTAAGCCATTGTCTCATTGGTTGAAGTCGGTTCATTGGAAAGGGTTGGTATAATTCGTTATTTTATAAAACAGCGGTAACGGATTTTTTTATTTTTTTCACAGGATCATTTAAGCTTTATTTTTCTTAGCCTCACAGCAGCATTTTGAGAGTAATTGCTTTCAAGGCTTACTTCATATCGGTGTTTCTTATCAGTAACAATCATTATTGCTGCATTCGGGGGAATTAACCCGAGGTTTTCTGCAAACATTACAAGGTCATTATTAGTTTCAACAGAATCGACTTTTACATAAAAGCTGATAGGCGTGCGTGTATTGAGCAGTTGTTTTAGCTGAACAAGTTTTCTGTTATAAAAAACAGAAATAGTATCGTAATCAAACTCGGCGTTGTCGTACAGGTCTATCCTGACCGAATCATCTGACACATCAAGAATTTTGATAAGCTTATTACTGCGTTTGAGCACCAGGCGTTCGGTTTCGTATGAGGTAATTTTTTGTATGGGTATTTCTGGTTCAGGTGCAGTTAGTGAATCTTCAGGAACCTGTGCCAATTCCTCCAGATGTTCTTTGAGCGTAGGTTCATCATCGGGCATTTTTTTAAAAGTAACTTTTATCGGCGCACAGGTATATTTGTGCAGGTCATCACTGATAAAGCTGCCAATAAGAAAAGTTCCTGCCTGCGATATTCTCAATGTGTATTCACCCTTCATGACGCAGTCAATGCCATCAAGCGCATTTATGGTTGCATAAAACATGATCGGCATAAATCTCACAGAGAAAAACCGCGCATCATCATCATAAGTTCCTGTTAATTTATTGCTGAAATAGCCGTTACGAAAATAATAGTTGAATTCTCCGGTCACTGTTCTGCCGTTTTGTTTCAATATCAATTCGCATAAATAATCATTGGTATTTTGAAGTATATCTACATTACCAATGCCATACCATTTACCCGTTATTTTTTGTGCTGTTGCAGGAAAATTGTGCACGCATAGTACAAGTATTAAAATGAGAAGATGCGGAAGACTGGATTTCATTCAATAATTGTATTTCACCGTTAGAAAGCCAAAAATCATTAAAAAATGATGTTTTTCATGGGGGAGAAATTCATCGGTAAAGTGATTTTCACCTTAAAAATTTTTCATAAGGAACGCATTACTTTATGCCTTAAAATTATTTCTATTAAATTATTTCGCACTATATTTTTATTTGTTTGTGAAGAAATTGTGGGAAAGTAAATCCGATCAATAATTTATGCGGATATCTGATTTTTATCTATTTTAAATATCTTCTTATTTCTCTTTCAGTGTCACGTTCTTTAATACTTTCTCTTTTATCGTGTATTTTTTTTCCCCGGGCCAAGCCGATTTCTGTTTTCACAAGATTTTTTTCATTAAAGAAAATTTTCAGCGGAACAATCGTTAATCCTTTTTCCTTTGTTGCAGCTTCGAGACGATGAAGTTCTCTTTTACTCAGCAATAATTTTCTGTCGTGTACGGCAATATGATTATTTGCTGTTCCAAGCTTATACTCTGCAATATATAAACCCCTTATCCATAGTTCACCTTTATCAAACAGGCAGAAGCTGTCATTAAAACTTACTTTGCCTTCGCGGACAGATTTAACTTCTGTTCCCATTAATACGATGCCTGCCACATATTTATTGTCTATGTGATAATGAAAATATGCCTGCCTGTTGTTCATTTCTTTCGCCATAAAAATCTTTTTTCCTTCTATTGCAGACCTGATATGGGTATGAAAAATTAATGCTGAAACAGCATGATCACCTGCGTTATTTTTTCTTTCAGGAATTTCCGGTCAATGATGAAGTCGAGAAAACCATGATCGAGTAAAAATTCGCTTCGCTGAAAACCTGCAGGCAGATCTTTTTTAATTGTTTCTTTTATTACCCGCGGGCCTGCAAAGCCAATCAGTGCGCCGGGCTCAGCAATATTCAGATCTCCGAGCATACCAAAACTGGCAGAAATACCTCCGAATGTAGGATCGGTCAGCAGTGAGATATAAGGAATTTTAGCGTCGCTTAATTGAGAAAGCTTGCCGCTCGTTTTGGCCAATTGCATCAGGCTGAAAGCGCTTTCCATCATACGGGCGCCTCCGCTTTTGGATATAACAAAAAAAGGCAGCTTATGAGCAAGACAATAATCCGCAGCACGACTGAATTTTTCACCCATCACACTGCCAAGTGAGCCGCCGATAAATTCAAAGTCCATACAGGCAACCACTAATTCATAGTCGTTCACTTTACCCGCAGCCACCCGCATGCTGTCTTTAAGATCTGTGTTCGCATGAATTTCATCGAGTCTTTTTTGATAAGGTTTTAAATCTGTAAACCCCAAAAAATCCTTGCTGCGGATATTACCAAATAATTCCTGGTATTCGTTGTTGTCAAATAAAATTTCATAATACTCATCGCTGCCGATACGGTGATGATAATTGCATTTGGGGCATACAAATAAATTTTCTCTCAGCTCACTCGTAGTACATATATAGTTGCATTCAGGGCATTTGCTCCATAACCCTTCGGGTGTTTCTTTTTTTTCTGCAGTAGAAGTGGTGATCCCTTTCCTGAAACGCCGGTACCATTTGCGTCTTGCTTCTGAGGCTATATTGCCCTGGCTCTCTTCACCCGATAAATCAGACTCGAAATTATCTTCTTCTTTTTTCATAAAGCATTCATTGGGGTGATGAAGGTAGCAAAAATAAGGAGTTTGAAGGATTAGTACAGTTTTCAGGGAAAATGGTCAGTTATGTTGTCATCTATGTGTTCAGCCAGGCAGGTTGATAAATAATTTGCCTGTTTATAATGTCTTGAAATTTGAACGGATATTCAGTATAAGGAAAATATTTTCTTTTCCTTTTCAAATCGCCAAAGCACATATCCGTATTCAGTTTCAGGCATCAGTGTTGTGATAAAATTTCTGATACAACTTTTTGTATTACAGCATGAAAAGTTTTCAACAGTACAGATTTTTCATTGTGTTAAAAATACATTTTTATCAATAACCCTTTATATTGCGTCGCTTTTCGATAAACCATAACAGCGAAAATGAATTTCAGAAGTTTCAAGGTACCCTATGAAGTAGGGGAAAATTACTCAAAACAGATTGCTTATTTTTCGATGGAGTTTGCCATACACCAGCCTTTGAAAATTTACAGTGGTGGATTGGGGTTTTTATCCGGCTCTCACTTACGCAGCGCTTACGAACTCAGACAAAATCTTGTTGGCATCGGTATTTTATGGAAGTATGGGTATTACGACCAGGCCCGCAACCAGGATCAGACTCTGCAGGTGACATGGATGGAAAAAATCTATAGTTTTCTCGA
>JAHEZC010000168.1 GCA_023251275.1 Parafilimonas sp.
CGGAGGTCCCGGAACTTTCTCTATGCTGAAACCAGCAACTATCATGGCTCTCCGCACATCACCCTTGCTGCAATACGTAACGAGGACACCTTTATCATGCAATAGAAAAAACATCTTTTCAAAAACTTCTTTAGTCCACAATTCAGGTTGTACGCCGGGTTCAAATGCATCGAAGTAAATTACATTGAAAAGTTGACAGGCTGAAAAGTTGAGAAGGGTTTGTTTGGTTTTATGCAGGATGAACAAGGGATGAATGACAATATCTTTTTCCCATGCGCATGTATGCATCTGAAGAAAATAATTTTGCAATGAATTATCATTCAGTTGTGTTGCATAATTTAATTGCAGCCATTCATTTGCTGTAAGCGGGAATAATTCAACAGATTGATAAAATATTTCCTGGTTTCGGTTTACTGCTTCTCGCAAACTCAGCAAAGCATTCAGGCCTGTTCCAAATCCCATCTCGAAAATGTATATAGGCTGATCTAATGAAAAGCTGTTGGATGATAACGCCTGACTTAATCCCGTATCAATAAATACATGCATGCTTTCCTGCACAGCGCCATATTTACTGTGATAAGTAACATTCATTTCCGGAACGAAGAAAGTAGAAGATCCATCGCCTGTTATTTGCAATTCGCGTTTCATCTTTTGCAAATTACATGAATGGAATGGGTTGGATATTTCAATTTTATTAATTTGGCCGAATGGAATACGTAGCACATTTTCAGAAAGATAAGAAATTAGGAACAATAATTCTTGAACCTGTTCAGGCATTACAAAGACACAGCAATGTTCTTCTTATGCTTATATACAGCATCATGAGTCAGCAACTGAATACCAAAGTGGCAAGTATTATCAGGAAACGTTTTCTTGAATTGTATCATGGAAAAGAGCCAAAGCCGGAGCAAATTCTCGGTACGCCTTATGAAAAATTGAGAGCAATTGGTTTGTCCAATGCCAAAGTAGCTTATGTACAGAATGTGGCGAAATTTTGCCTGGAGCATAAGTTAACAGATAAAAAGCTGGAAGTTATGTCGAATGATGAAGTGATTGAATTACTTATGCAAATAAAGGGGGTAGGCCGCTGGACAGTTGAAATGCTGCTTATGTTTACACTTGGCCGTGAAGATGTTTTTGCTGCAGATGATTTGGGTATTCAGCAAGCTATGATAAAGCTTTATAACCTGAGAACAAAAGATAAAAAGAGACTCAGGGAGCGGCTGCTGAAGATATCTGCTAAATGGAGCCCTTACCGCACTTATGCCTGCGTACATTTGTGGCAATGGAAAGATGAGAAATAAAAAAGGCACGCAGTAAAAACTGCATGCCATGTAAGCTAATAAATTCGCCCGCTTACAATTTCGTAACGACTACTTCGTCAATGATTTTTGTTTCCGTGCTTACCGCATAAGTCTGTTCCAGTTCTTTGTTGACTGATTTAATCACAAAGCTGTAACGGCTGACATCATCGCTTTTCACCAGCTTTATTTTCCTGGAAAAGTTTTTGTCATTGTATTCTCTTGAATACAGTTCATGACCGTTTTCATCCCTGATCACCAGTGTAAATTTGTCGCCATTGATATTATCAAGCCTTACACTGAAAATGAGCGCATTGTCAACGGTTCCGATATACTGGACCGATGCCTGGTTATTGTCAGAAATAATTTCAAGGTTGCCGGTGTTTGCTTTTGTTTGAAACGGTACAGCCATTAAAACTGATCCTGCGATAACCATCGCTGCCAATGCCCTTGTGCTTACGAATTTTACAAATGTCCTTTTCATAACATACAATTTTAGGTTAATAAAAAAATTTATACGCACAAGTCAATCGTTTTGGCAATGCAATTCTTATATGGCTGATAAACGCGGAGATTGAAATGATATCAAATCAGATTGGTGAAGTAACCGCCTTTAAGCTTTAAAATGGTTACTGTGTAATTCTTACACAAATATATACCGTTTTTTGAAAGAGGTAACCCTTTTCACATTAAATTAATAAACAACCGTTAGTTATGATGCAGTGATGACAATGCTTTTATGAAGTTTTTTTAATTGTATTTTTGACACTATCTATATTTTTATTTTCTTTTTTCATTAACTGTTCTGAATTATCAGCCGGATTTTCACTTTCCCCTTCACAACAGGGCAAAACATTATTACCACATACAGGACATTGGTAATGCCCATGTATAAAAATTAATTGAACAACAGTTCCGCAGAATGCACATTGTTGAATTTGCATGACACTAAATTATGCAGCTTTTGGGGATTATTGTATATGGAGGATTGCCGTTTACCGGGAAAAAATATATTCAGGAATAGCTTCTCAAATTACAGACAAAATCTGGTTTTCATTTGCATCCATAGCCAAAGAAGTATGTATAGCTTCGTTTTTTTTATATTCTACAAAGAGCGAGGGCTATAAATTGCAAAGTATCATTCTGATAGACAAAGTGGCCGATATAGTCGGTGATGATTTTGGATGCAAGGTTATCTACTATTATCTTTTTGTAATTTGTAATTATTCAGTACGAATTTTCGTAGCCTTATTATGGAATGCTCCGTGTAAGTTGCACCGCATTCTCTGCGGCTTTGTTGTTCACTTATAATTAAAAATTTCATTTAGAAGATGGCGGAACAACCGTTATCTTATCATACCAAAAAATACGAGCTTTTTCGGGTTCTCCTTTCGTATGGTAAGTTACTGGCAATCCTTTTTCTTGGGAAAATCTTCCAGTTATTTTTAAAGTGAGTGGCAGATGCTCCCCATCCCATAAAGTATTAGCATTTATTAAATCTTTGTTTACTGGCTCCAAATAAAACCGCTCTACCCCTTCTAAAAAGTCTACATTTTCAAATTTCGTTTCAAACCATTGAGGACAACCGCAGGCTATTGCAGCATAAGAAACAGTTATAGTAATTATCGTATCAGGCAATTCATTTTTTGAAGAGTCAAAAACATTCAAAGTATCTTTACTTGCAATAACCGTTGTAGTGTTAGATTTACTGCTGCTATCTTCAATATTATTTGATTTATCAGGATTACCACAACCAATTACTAGCTGGATTATTGATGTAATAAGAGTGAGTTTCATTTTGTCTTTTTTAGTATCCTAAATTCAAATACCATCTTGCCCATGCAGCTACATTGCAGTCTCGCCGGGGTCTCACAATAAGCTCTGTGTGTTAACTGTGGACCCCGGCGCATTCAGTGATATAGAGTTCAAATTTACTCAATACAGCTCATCATAGTGTAAGGGTTCATAGTGCATAATTTTATTCAGCTCATAAAACGAAGCGCTGCTATGTTCATATTCCCGCCAATCATTTACTAATCTCCACTTTCCGCTCACCGGATTAAGATGTATATATTGAATTTTCTGCAACAGAAATTGCCTTGTATATATTGGTTTTGCATCAAAACTATCTTTAAATACTTTATGCAATTGCCCTTTCTTTTTTTCTCTCTCCGACAAACCTGCTTCCAATTGTTGTAATATTTTATTTTCATTTGATTGCTTCAGGCGTTTTATCATTTCGTAAGCGATAAAACGTTTGGCATTTGAGATAATGCTATTCAGATTATAATTTTCCTGCGGGAAGTATAAGATCACATGAATATGATTAGGCATAATAACATAAGCGGTTACTTTAATTTGGGCAGCATTCCTTAAATGATTAAACCAGTTGTACACAAGATCATAACTGTTTGTAAGAGAAAGCAAATGAAGCCAGTTGAAACATGTATAAGTAATGAAGTAGCAGTCTCGCCGGGGTCTCACAATAAGCTTTAAGTGCTGGCTGTGGACCCCGGCGCATTCAGTGATATAGAGTTCAAATTTACTCAATACAGTTCGTCATAATGTAAGGGTTCATAGTGGATAATTTTATTCTGCTCATAAAACGGAGCACTGCTATGTTCATATTCCTGCCAATCATTTACTAATCTCCAATTTCCGCTCACCGGATTAAGATGTATATATTGAATTTTCTGCAACAGAAATTGCCTTGTATATATTGGTTTTGCATCAAAACTATCTTTAAATACTTTATGCAATTGCCCTTTCTTTTTTTCTCTCTCCGACAAACCTGCTTCCAATTGTTGTAATATTTTATTTTCATTTGATTGCTTCAGGCGTTTTATCATTTCGTAAGCGATAAAACGTTTGGCATTTGAGATAATGCTATTCAGATTATAATTTTCCTGCGGGAAGTATAAGATCACATGAATATGATTAGGCATAATAACATAAGCGGTTACTTTAATTTGGGCAGTATTCCTTAAATGATTAAACCACTTGTACACAAGGTCATAACTGTCTGTAAGAGAAAACAAATCAAGCCAGTTGGAACATGTATAAGTAATGAAGTATAAAGTTGGCTCATTGCCGTGTTTTGTGCGTACAGACATGAGATAAATATAACAAACATCTGTTTATCAATACATCTTTAGTACTTTCATGCGCCGGGGTCCCAACCTCTTTGCACAACAGCTTGTGAGGAGACCCCGGCGAGACTTCAAAAAAGCCGTATTACTGTGGCTATATTGTTATTATTTTATTTTTTCAACTAATGTATCATCTTTATATTTTTCTTGTTTTATTAAACTACCATCTTCGTCAAATGTAGTCCAGATACTATCTTTTTTATTTTTACAAGTAAAAGAAATACTTCGAACTTTGTTATATTCTCCATAGTACTCAATTTTCTTAATGTACTCCTTACTATTTACATCCAATTTGATTATTGATTCAGAATATTGAGTTCTTACTTGATTTCTTGTTCCCAAATAAATTAGAAAAGAACTTAAACAAAAGAAAGATAAATTTATAATCCATTTTTCTTTAACCCATTTTGGATACAAGGGAACAGTTATAATAGAAAGAATCATTACACCATAGACAAGAATGTCAACCATTCTCGAAAGAAAGATAAACGGTTTTTGTTCTCCATCTGGAGTTGAAACACTCAAAAGAAAAAACATTATTATTGCGAATAACAAGCAGATCGTGATCCAGCTTAATAAGATAGTAAGTGGGTTTATTTTTTTTGGGAAATTATGATCATTAATATTTGGTTTTTTGCATGACTCTAAATTATAAAGCTTTTTTATTCAAAGTCTGCCACAACAGATCTTTCAATTCATCGAGTCCTTTATTCGCAACAGATGAAATAAATACATGAGGAATGTTCTTTGGCAATTCTTTTTCAATGGCAACCTTCAGTTCATCATCGAGCATATCGCTTTTGCTGACGGCAATCACAAAATCTTTGCAGTCTCGCCGGGGTCTGTGTGCCGTGAAGGAAAGAACGTAGCTGAAGTTCTTTACATGCTGTATATAAGATGATGGTTGACCCAACGCTAACGTTGTGCAGGCGAAGTTAGCAAATGCGTGTGAAGGTGCTGTAGTCAAAAGCTATGGTGCTGAGCGTTTGCAATGCATGAGTATAGTGAAGCTGAACGCGAGTGAACCATTGATGACGTGTCGAAAGCGGAAGACGATGTCAAAACTGTTGGTCGAGACTCACTGACAGGAGCAAGGTGTAACAGATAACCTGTAAAGTTGGTTACACGGCATCCGGCATGGAGATGGCAGCAGCACTATACAGGCTTATATACGGAACACGGGAGGCTGTTGTAATGATGTACGATAAGCTCAGCAGAAGTCCTGATAGTATTGGGAGACTGTTCAACAAAAGTTCTACAGTTCATACTGCTGCTCAATCTCTGCTCAACAGGGAGAGGCATTACAAAGCGTCGGATGCATTCATAGTAGTGATGATAGTTGTGGAAACACAAAAGGAGCGAAGGGATGCAGTCATTCAGTTGAAATTGTTTTTACAACTGTTGCAAACAACAGAAGGATTAAAATGATGGAAACAAAATCAGTACCGGTAACTAAGCGAATGGTATGGGAAGCGTACAAGAGAGTACGAGCCAACAATGGCGCAGCAGGAATAGATGAGGTAACCATCACAAAATTTGAAGAGAAGTTAGCTGATAACTTGTATGTGATATGGAACCGCATGGGTTCAGGCAGCTATTTTCCCCAGTCGGTAAAACGAGTAGGCATACCCAAAGCAAATGGAAAGATAAGAGAGCTTGGCATACCTACAGTAAGTGACCGAACAGCCCAAATGGTAGTAAAGCAATACCTAGAGCCCCGCTACGAACAAATCTTCAGTAACAATTCTTTCGGCTATCGTCCGTGCAAGAGTGCACATCAGGCATTAGACCAATGTGTAAACAATTGCCGCAGGCATGCATG
>JAHEZC010000169.1 GCA_023251275.1 Parafilimonas sp.
TGCTGGAATTGATTTTACTATTGGAAATGATTATAAAAATAATAAAAAAATAAAAGGAGGAATATTAATTCGATCAGTTCAGGAAATAAATAATAATGTCATTGTCAAGCCTTTAAATGGGCCTATAATATTACGTAATGGTATCTTAAACAATATACAAGGAGATGCTTTTACCTTGGAAAGGTATTTATATTTAGAAATATTTGAAGGGAATAATAAAAATGAAGAACTCGTTACAACTAAAAGAATTGGTCTTGATAATAGTGAGATAAAAAAAGAAGATGATTATTTCAATAAGGAATATCGATTCATTGATATGGAATACCTCATGAAATTAAAAGGCAAAGAAAATATTGCGAAACACCTTTTCAATGAGAGAAAAATTACAAAAGAAAAGGCAATGAAGATATCCGGTCGTAAAGCAAATTTTTTTGAAAATGATCCCCGATAACTCCACTAACCTACTCTACCTTTCCGATATCCTTCCCAAAAAATATCCATCGTTTTATAAACGGTTTGAGGAAATTTTGCAGGAATGTAAAATTGATTATAAATTATTACCCGGCACCAAAGATATATGGGCTGTGGATTATATGCCAGTACAGGTGCATAACGGCCGTTTCATACAATTTGTTTACAACCCTGATTATCTGCAAAAATCACAAAAGCTAAAGGACACCATTTCAAATGTTGCCGATATTTGTTTAAGTATATTTCTTACTCCTGAAAAATCAGATATTGTTCTTGATGGCGGTAATGTAATACAGTGGACGGATAAGGTGACCATGTGTGATAAGGTATTTAAAGAAAACAGGAATATTAAAAAAGAACACCTGGTACTGAAACTCCAAAATCTTTTTAAAGTTGACCGGATAATTTTTGTGCCACAGGATCCAAATGATTTCACCGGCCATGCAGATGGAATGGTTCGCTTCTTGGATACAAATACTGTATTGATCAATAAATATTCAAACGAAAATCCTGAATTTGAAACTGTCTTTCGTAAATCATTGAGTGATGCAGGACTTAAATATATTGAAATCCCTTACGCTCCTGATCTTAATTCTTATGTTTCTGCCAAAGGCTTATACCTGAATTATCTACAGATGGAGGATATAGTTATCATTCCAACATTTGGTATAAAAGAAGACGATGCAGCAGTAAAGCAATTTGAGCAACTCTTTAATGGTTGTACAATCAAAACAGTAAACAGCAATGAAATTTCAAGAAATGGTGGAGTCTTAAATTGTATATCATGGAATATCAGGAAGAATAATAAGGATAATGTATTTTTTGAAAACTTTGACGTTTACGATTTACCCTTTGAAGGAAGTAACTGGCACCATCATGTTGGGGACTATTCAGATTTTATTGATGAATCAGATCTTATATGATTGGATATAAGTATGAAGACTATACAGACTGATTCATTTCAGATTTATTTGTACCTTTGATATGATTAATTTTTGAACAAAATAAAAATATCATGACTGTTCAACAAATGCAGCAACAGCTTATTAACCAGATAAGCGCTATTAACGATGAAGATATACTGAGAATGATTGAGGAAGAACTTTCTTATTCATTACAAAGTAGTTCAGACCTTTCTGAGTTATTGACAGAAACTGATTTAAAGGAGTTAACTATGCTTGCCAATGAGCCGATTGATAAAAATACTATTTCTTTAAATGAGTTTAATAGTATAATGGAACAATGGCGTATGAAATAGTAATCAATAAACGATTTACCAATAAACTTCTTCATGTACTTGACTATTTGGAAAAAGAATGGGGCAGAAAAGTTGCATCCGTATTTTTAAGCAAAGTATATTCCCGCATTTACGCTTTACAATCCCATCCATACATAGGCTCATTAACGAGCATAAACCAGGTCCGGAGCACGATTATTACCAAACATAACAGAATGTATTACAAGATAGTAAAAAATAAAATTGTAATACTTAACCTTTATGGTACAAGAAGAAAAACAAGAGTAAAATGAGCAGCTAAAAATTGCAGTGTTATAATTGCCTAATCTATAATCGGCTTCATCAACTCAGCCACTTTTCTCTTTTTATCTCATCCATTATAATACCTGTAGCCCCGGTATGCTCCATTATAAATTTTTTAAGTGCATCACTTACTGAACTATGGTATGCAGCATCTGTTATCAGTTTTTTCAATATCTCATTGCTTTCTAAAGCATTATGTATAGGGAATACATAATGGAGGGAGGCCAATTCTTTTGCTTCCACGAATTTTTCATAGATCGGGCCAAAGATAACCGGCACTCCGAAAACTGCCGGCTCAAGAATGTTGTGAATACCGCCCTTCTGAAATCCACCGCCTATAAATGCAATATCCCCGTAAGCAAACAAGCGGGACAGCATACCAATATTATTAATGATCAGTATCTTTTTATCATAGCCGGTATTTTCCGCATCCAGTTCTGAAAATAATACAGACTCGGAATCTAAAAGCTGCCTCAATTTCTGAATGTGATCATCATTTATCTCGTGAGGGGCAATGATTAACTTCCAATTTTCCGGAAGAACAGGCATTGCCTCTTTTATTACTTCTTCATCTCCAGGCCATGTGCTGCCGGCAATGAATATCTTATGATCTCCTTTAAATTTATCAATTGCGGCTACTGAAGTAACGTTTTGAGCAATGACTAATACCCTGTCATACCGCGTATCTCCTGAAACAAGGATATTTTTATCAATACCGATCTTACTTAGCAGTTGCTTTGATGTTTCATCTTGCAGGAAAAAAAAGCTGAAGCCTTTGAGCATGTCCCTAAAGAATCCGCCATACCATTGGAAGAATGGCTGGCTTTCCCTGAAAGCACCTGAAACTAATAGGGTTGGTATTTCTTTTCTCTTTAGTTGCTGTAGGTAATAGTACCAAAACTCATACTTTATAAACATGACCAGGGAAGGGTCAATTGCAGCAATAAATCTTTCCGCATTACGCTTAGTGTCAACCGGGAGATAAAATATATAATCAACCTGTTCATTTTTTTGGCTTGCCTCGTAACCGGATGGAGAAAAAAATGTTACTACAATTTTAAATGCCGGATACGTTTCCCTGAGCGCTGTGATTACAGGCTTGGCTTGCTCAAACTCGCCAACAGAGGAACAATGCACCCATATTCTTTTTTCACCAGGCTTAAGTGTCGCATTAATATGTTGTTCCCAATTCTTTCTTCCTGCCACCCATTTTTTAGCCTTGCTGTTAAATAAAGCATAGATCCTGACCAAAGAAATATAAAGCGGCCTTAAAATATTATACAGGATCAAACCCATCATAAGATCATTAAATAAATAGCACCTACAGATTTAAATAGAGCTCTTATGTTTACAAAAGTAAAATTTAAAACACATTCAATTGGTTAAATTCTTCCTTTTTCGTACCCCAATTGCTTAAAGTAGTCAACATCTTTGAGCAAAGTGCGCCTTTTTATCAACTGCATTATCCGTGCAGTAAATGAGGATAGCGGCGACAAAATAAAGACCATTACCAGCAACAGGTTTTTGAACAGCAGTACACGTTTGGCGCGATTGGGGTCTCCAGGGCCACCCTTCTTCCTGATGAACTTAGCCCAAAACCTGAAATTTTTGATACCCCGCTGCTCCAATATCACAAGTCCCGGCTTTAATCGCACGGCTCCCTGTGCCAGTAATTCACGCTGGAGGTCTGTGAGGTTATTGCCGAGGAAGTGTTTATAGATCGTATTGCCAAAACGATATGCTTCATAAATATCTTTATCCTGAACACCGGCTGCGGGCAACATGCCTGAAGCTTGTTTCTGCCCCTTGAAAGACCACCGGATAACAGTGAGCAGGGATACCAGGTTCGGATTAGTATCAGTAAGTACTATATTGCCTACCAGGTGAGCGTTCACTGATTGCAGATAACCCTTTACCATTTCCTGTGCGTGCAACCACATATTGCGGGAGCCAATGACAGTAACTACAGGTTTATCTTTAAAAACCTGAGCATAGTCGCTTTGAAGAAAAGCAGTAATTGGTTGTGACGGATTTAAAAACCATGGCTGGTATCCGAAAATAATAAGGTCATAATCTTTATTGAGGATATCCGTAGGCAATGGTTTTACCGGTTCAGGTAAATGCTCCACTGTTTCGGGCATCACGTCAAAAAACTGTAATGGTGTCCAGGGGAAAGGAAAAGGCTTTACAGGTTCTATCGCTGCATAATCAATATCTGCCTTGTCGGCAATACCGGAGATGATACTATCCAATATCTGGCGTAACTGTCCCGTTTGGGTATAATATAGTACCAGTAGCCGTGGCCTCATTGATCAAAATTAAACAACTGTAAGATACATATAAGCGTATGTAAACCGCGCACTCTCAGGAACCATTACCAGGATACGCTCCCCATTTTTAAGCCTGCCACTATGAAATAATTCTTCGAGCATGAGAAAGGATGATGCACTACCAACATTGCCAACGCTTGTAAGATTATAAAACCATTTTTCAAGTGGTATATCCATTCCTATCTTTTGCAACCATTCTATCATCTCTTTTTTAAAATACTCGCTGGACATATGCGGGAGGTAGTAGTCGATATCAGCAGCTGAGATACCTCGCTCTTCCATAAGCCTGCCCAGAAATTCACCACCTTTTGCAATTACATTTTCCCCAAGCAGGCGCGTATCTTGCTTCAGGGAGAATACACTTTTGCTGCCCCAATCGGATACTTCCATATCATTCCATCCTGTTAGCGACCCATCTTCATTTTTTACTGCTCCGGAATACATACAGGTTTCCAGTTCATTGGCATAAGACGTAATTTCAAGCCACTCCACTTTAAGAGATAAGCCATCTTCAGAAGGATTAGGTTGTAATAAGGCGGCGGCAGCACCATCGCTTAACATCCAGCGCAAAAAATCTTTTTCAAATGCTATATATGGGTTCTTATCAAGATTTTTCCAGCTTTCAGCCTCCTGTTGGTAACGGGAAGCCAGTAACCAGGCCGAAATCCGCTCAGACCCGCATGCAACAGCGGTATTGGCCATCCCGGCCGCTATTGCCATATAAGCGTACTTAAATGCCTGCATACTACTGCAGCATGAACCGGAGGTGGAAATGATCTCAATATTACCGGCTCCAAGTTCGCTATGTACCATTGAGGCGTGCGATGGGAGTATCTGTTCGGGAGAAGTGGTACCTGTAGCAAGCAGTTCCAGTTTACTTATTGGTAGTTTATCATCAAATAAACCTTTTATGGCAATTGCAGCCAACTGTGCATTTGAATGCGTCTTTTGCCCATCCTTAATAGCATAATAACGTGTCTTTATGCCATTATTCTTCAATACAAGCTGGCGTGCGCGGGAGGGTACTCCATTGATCATGCCAAGTATTCCTTCCATCTCCTCATTTGAGACCGGTTCATTTGGCAGGTATTTTGAAAGTCTTGTAATATAAACTGGCCTCACTTAGTAATTATCATTTGGGTGGGCAAAAGTAAGTTAATTTGAGAGAGGGAACAATGATAGTCGACATAATATACGCAATTATTAAAATGTATATGATGCGAATAGGTATCCATAAAAAATAAAATAGAATGTAAAGTGCAAAGTATTCACTTAGCACGGTTTTTAATAAACAGGTTTACACATATCATCCTACCTTGATTGGTAATATGATCGAGCCATTTTTTGTATCTTGCCGCGTTATGAGTAAGGAGATTGTTGTGAGCGGTATACGCTCCACAGGGCATTTGCACCTCGGTAATTATTTCGGCGCTATTCAGAACTATGTGAAGATGCAGGAAGGGTATAATTGCTACTTTTTCGTGGCTGATTACCATTCTCTGACTACGCATCCTGATCCGAAAGACCTTAAACAAAATGTATTTCGTGTATTAGCTGAAAATATTGCCAGTGGCCTGGACTCGGAGAAAGTAGCGCTATATGCGCAAAGCGATATTCCGGAAATACCTGAGCTATACCTCATGCTTAATATGATTGCGTACAAAGGCGAACTGGAAAAGGTACCCACGTTTAAAGATAAAGTGCGGCTGCAACCTGAAAATGTGAATGCAGGGCTGCTCACCTATCCGGTATTAATGGCCGCTGATATATTGATACACAAAGCAGCCAAGGTCCCTGTTGGCAAAGACCAGGAACAACACCTGGAAATGGCTCGCAACTTTGCCCAGCGGTTCAATAGCAAGTATGGTGATTTTTTC
>JAHEZC010000170.1 GCA_023251275.1 Parafilimonas sp.
TAAAAAAATTGCGCCTATGGCTCATTCGCTCATGAGTGAAAAATGGATACTGCTCGCGTGGATTTTTGCAGGCATCATCACGATGTTTGGCGCTTTTACTTATGCAGGATTGGCAAGCATGACCAAAGATACCGGTGGCGTGTATGAATACCTCCGGCTGATCTACGGCAAATTTTTCGCATTTCTTTTTGGCTGGACAATATTTACGATTGGCGGAAGCGGCGCCATTGCTGCATTGGCATTCGTCTTTTCACAATCAGTGAATACTATCATTCATCTTCCTGATCCTTTTCATACTTTGAAAGACATTTCCATTGGAGGTTTGATATCTCCCTTTGCCGGTTCAGGAATAAAAATTTTTGCAGTGCTGACAATTTCCATCCTTACATGGATCAATTACCGTGGTGTAAAAAAGGGCGGAGTATTGAATAACATTGTAACTGCCGCAAAAATTTCAGGTATTATATTACTTATCCTGATGGGATTATTTTATACAAATCCGGAGGCAGTTAACCAGGAATCAGAAATCCCTTCAAATCCCCTTACTGGCATTGCGCTGTTTAGCGGTTTATTCGGGGCTATGCTTAGCGCTTTCTGGGCTTATGACGGGTGGGTTAATATTACCTATGTTACCGGGGAAATAAAAAATCCGCAAAAAAATCTTCCTCTTTCTATAATAGCCGGTGTTGGTATTGCGATGACCTTATATGTATTGGTAAATTATGCTTATATGCAGGTACTTCCGGTCAGTTCATTGGCTGCTGTTGGTGAGAACCAGATTGCAGCAGCAGTAGTAGCAGGGGTACTTATCGGCAAGTCCGGAACTATTATCATCGCTTTACTCATCATGATCTGCACATTCGGGGCAGTGAATGCATGCATTATTGTATATCCACGGGTATATTACCGCATGGCACAGGCGGGCTCTTTTTTTAAAAAGGCTGCTTATGTACATCCTGTATTCAGAACACCTTATGTATCGTTGTTGTACTCACTGGCGTGGAGCAGCATTTTAATTATCACAGGCACTTTTGATCTGCTGACTAACCTTATTATTTTTACCGGCTTTCTTTTTTTTGGAATGGTTGCATGGGGAGTGGTCAGGTTGAAAAGAAAAGGAGTGATCAGCACGAAAGTAATCGGCTATCCGGTAATTCCATTTATCATTATACTTTTCAGCGCGGCATTGGTGATAAATACGATCATCATTCATCCTGGACAATCTTTAATGGGATTTTTGCTCGTATTGAGTGGTGTACCCTTTTACTTTTATTTCAAACAAAAAAGCCGGGCTGTTATTCCCGGGGATGAAATAAAATATGTATCAGCAGAACAAAACGAAATCTAATAACAAAATATTGACAGCACATCAACATAATTAATTTCGTACATTTATTTTCTGAAATTTAAATGATTGCCGTAACTGCCCCGCTAAATTTTTATGGTAGCAGCTTCATCAAAAAACGATTGCATCCCATGTAAGGAAATGCCTTTGACTGTCAAAAAAAATAGCGGTCTTATTGCAGGAATTTTACTAGCCCTGCTGCCAAAATGCCCCTTTTGTTATATGGCTTTCTCGGGTACTTTGATGCTGTGTGGCAATGGAGGCGGCATCTATACCCGTACATTTTCATCGTTTGCAACGCTTATATTTTCAGTTATATTCTGCCTGTTAACACTGATCAGTGTCATTTTGAATTACCGGGATGTAAGAACAAAATATGCAATAACATTAGTATTGATGGGTAATGCAATGATCATCGTCAGTGTTACTGTTGCAGGAGGGTTAATGCTCTATTATTTTGGAGTTATGATAATATTTGGCGGAGTATGGCTTAATGCAAGCCTCCTTTATTTTATCCGCAAAATAAAAAACCATCTGACCAGCAGAAACGTTGATTATAATATGCACAAACAATAATTTAAAAACATACATCTATGATTGCTCAATCTTTCGACTACGAATCACCAGGTACGATTGCAGAAGCTATTTCGCTGCTTCAGAAATATGGCGACGAAGCCAAGATACTTTCCGGCGGGCACAGTCTGATACCAATGATGAAATTAAGATTTGCACGTCCCGGGTATGTTATTGATATTAATAATATACCCGGTCTGTCTTACATCAAAGAAGAAGATGGTTATTTAAAGATCGGTGCTCTTACAAGGGAATCCGAGATAGAGCACTCCGGTCTGCTAAAGAGTAAATATCCCATTTTTGGTGATGTCTCGAAATTGATTGCCGATCCATCTGTGAGAAATATGGGAACGATTGGCGGCAATCTTGCACACGGTGATGCAGCCAATGACCATCCTGCAGCAATGCTTGCTTTGCGTGCAGAAATTGTTGCAACCGGCGAAGGAGATCAGCAAAGAGTGATACCTATAGATGAGTTCTTTCAGGGTTTTTTTGCAACAGCATTGAAGCCGGATGAGATATTAACGGAAATAAGAATACCCATACCTCCTGAAGGCAGCGGCGGGGCATATCATAAACTGGAACGTAAAGTGGGAGATTATGCAACCGCTGGTGTCGCAGTGCAACTGATGTTGGATTATGGCGTCTGCACTTATATCGGTATCGGCTTAACGAATGTATCAGCGCTTCCCCTGAGGGCATCACGGTCGGAAGAAATCCTTCTTGGAAAAACACTCACCGATGATCTGATCAATGAATCCGCTCAATATGCATCCGAGGATTGCAGCCCTTCAACTGATCTGCGCGGCTCGGAAGAATATAAACGGGCAATGGTGAAGGAATTGCTTATTCGAATGGTTCATCGTGCAATGGACAGAGCAGTCGCGGAGTAAATATTTAAAATTTTAGATGCCTCTTTTGTCGGTATGACAAGCTTTAGTGAATGAATATACTTTACAAAATACATCCTCTTATGTTTGTCATTATAACGCAGGAGAAATCTCTTGAAAGATAAAATAAATTCTAATTCAAAACCTGATAGCATGTCAAAGAAAAGTATAACACTAAAAGCCAACGGCGCTGAACACAACGTAATCGTTGAGCCACGATTATTATTGGTTCATCTTATCCGTGAAGTGCTTAACCTTACGGGTACACATATCGGATGCGACACATCAAATTGTGGTGCATGCACTATTTTACTGAATGGCAAGTCCGTTAAATCATGTACCCTTTTTGCAGTGCAGGCAAATGGAAAAGAGATCACAACCATCGAAGGGCTGGCGCAGGGGGGTCAACTTCACCCGTTGCAGGAAGGATTTAAAGAATGTCACGGATTGCAATGCGGCTTTTGCACTCCGGGTATGATTATGCGCAGTTGTGAACTGCTTGCAAATAATCCCGATCCCACCGAAGAAGAAATCCGCTGGGGAATATCAGGAAATCTTTGCCGTTGCACAGGCTACAACAATATTGTAAAAGCTGTGCAGTATGCGGCGAATAAAATGAAAGGAGAAGCGGTGACAGCGTGAAGAAATCAGATATTGGGATATTGAGATATCCGAATATTGAGAATTGAACTAAAAACAAAACAAAAAATTTTCATTATGGAAATACAATGTAAGACTTCGAAAGAAATAAGCGGTATGGGTCACCCGATGAAGCGTAAAGAAGATGCAAGATTTATCCAGGGGCATGGTCGTTATATTGATGATATAAAATTGCCCGGCATGTTGTACATGGATATTGTCCGCAGCCCTTATGCGTATGCAAAGATCAAAAGCATCAATGCAGAGAAAGCATTGGCAATTCCCGGCGTGCTGGCTGTAATAACAGGTAAAGACTTAGAGAAATATGGACTGCACTGGATGCCTACCATTATGTCCGACACACAAATGGTATTACCTACTGATACGGTGATGTACCAGGCGCAGGAAGTAGCGGCTGTAATTGCGACCGAAAGATATATTGCTGCCGATGGTGCAGATGCGGTAGAAGTGGAATATGAACCCATGAAGCCAATCGTTGACCCGCATACATCACTCGATAAGGATGCGCCTTTGCTTCGTCCTGATAAACCAGGCAAAACTGACAACCATATCTGGCATTGGGAAGTAGGCGACAGGGAAGCGACAGATGAGCTTTTCAACAAAGCGGAAGTGACAGTAAAAGAACAGATTTATGTTCCCCGAATTCATGTGGCTTCTATTGAAACCTGCGGTTGTGTGGCGGATTATGACAAAATAGAAAACAAACTCACCATGTTCATGACCACTCAGGCGCCGCATGCAATACGCACTGTGATAGCATTAGTGGCAGGTCATGTAGGATTGACAGAAGAAAAAATCCGCGTAATTTCTCCTGATATCGGTGGCGGTTTTGGTGGAAAAGTCCCTGTTTATCCTGGTTATGTGATTGCGATTGCCGTTTCATTTTTAGTTGGCAAGCCCGTGAAATGGATCGAAGACAGGAGTGAAAATCTTCAGGCGGATTCATTTGCACGCGATTACCACATGACCTGCGAACTGGCTGCAGATAAAAATGGAAGGATACAAGGCTTACGCATTAAGACATTGGCAGATCATGGTTATACTGATGCAGCAGCTAATCCCTCCAAATTTCCTGCGGGCATGTATTCCATTGTTACCGGCTCATATGATTTTCAAACTGCATTCACAGAAATGGATGCGGTTTATACCAACAAACCTCCCGGAGGCGTGGCGTATCGTTGTTCTTTCCGTGTAACCGAAGCTGTGCATGCTATTGAACGTATGGTGGATCGCCTTGCACTCGAAGTAAAAAAAGATCCTGCAGAATTAAGGATGGAAAATTTTATTAAGAAAGAGCAATTCCCTTATAAATCTGCATTGGGTTGGGAATATGATAGTGGCGATTACCATGCTGCGCTGAAGAAAGCAATGGATATAATTGGATATGATGAGTTGCGCAAGGAACAGGCTGAAAAACGAAAAGAAGGGAAACTGATGGGAATTGGTATTTCATCGTTCACAGAAATTGTTGGTGCAGGCCCTTCAAGACATTTTGATATTTTGGGCTTGAAAATGTTTGACAGTTGCGAGATACGTGTTCATCCCACAGGAAAAGCCATTGCAAGGTTTGGTACAAAGTCACAGGGGCAGGGGCATGAAACCACTTATGCACAAATTATTGCCGAAGAACTCGGCATTCCGGCAGAGCATATCCAGGTGGAAGAAGGTGATACCGATACCGCTCCTTACGGGCTTGGTACTTATGCCAGCCGCAGCACGCCTGTTGCCGGAGCTGCAGCAGCCAAAGCGGCACGCAAACTGCGTGACAAAGCAAGAAAAATTGCCGCCTATCTTATGGAAGTAAGCGAAGAAGACCTTGAATGGGAACCGGGGAAATTTTCAGTGAAAGGCGCTCCGGAAAAATCGAAGACCATCCAGGAAATTGTTTTTGCCGCCTACACCAATCATCCTTTGGGAATGGAAGCAGGTTTTGAAGCAGTGCATTATTATGACCCGCCAAATTTAACCTTCCCGTTTGGCTCTTATATCTGCGTAGTGGATATTGATAACAAGACAGGTGAAATAAAGATTCGCCGTTTTGTGGCTGTGGATGATTGTGGTAATATCATCAACCCAATGATTGTGGAAGGACAAATTCACGGAGGCTTAACGCAGGGACTTGCACCTGCTATGTATGAAGAATTCATTTATGATGAGGACGGTAATCTTCTCAATGGTACATTGATGGATTATCTTGTCCCCACGGCAGTAGAGTCGCCGCATTGGGAAACAGACAGAACTATCACGCCTTCACCACATCATCCAATCGGTGCGAAAGGAGTAGGAGAATCACCTACTGTTGGTGCGCCGCCTGCTATTGCCAATGCTATTGTAGATGCATTATCTCATTTAGGTGTTACACACCTGGATATTCCGATTACTCCGTTTAAAGTATGGAAAGTATTGAAAGAAAAAGGAGCAGCTGGATAAGTTGAAAAATAAATATGAAGCGGCATCATGGCTTTTGCCGTTATGCCGCTTTTTGTTTTGTAAAAATTGAAAATGTCGAATAGGTATTTGTATAAAACTTTTTTGGGTTGTCAGATTTGCCACTAAGCCACAAAAAATACATGAATACAGGGAACGCTAAATATGTTTTGTGAATCTTAGAGTCTTCCTGTCTTCGTGGTTCAAAAAAATAAACGCTTGATCTCACAGACCAAAAAATCATCAAAGTAACAAGGATGTAAATCATGTCAGAAAATTTTGCCGATACAGCCAATGTTGAATCAATTATCAGTGAACTTG
>JAHEZC010000171.1 GCA_023251275.1 Parafilimonas sp.
ATTATAATTGAGAATAACTATTGCGACTGACGGATGATTCAAGCAAAATGTTTTACCAAAAATAAGTCTGTAGCGGCTTGAAGCAATATTTGGGGAAATTTATTCTTTATGCTGATATTTACTTTAAATCAACCTGCAACAGAATCCACATTCACATTGTCAATAGAATTAATTTGTTTTTATGTTTGGCGTAACCATTTTGGGCAATAATTCAGCAATTCCAGCCTATGACAGGCATCCAACGGCGCAAATCGTCACCCTAAACGAACAATTATTTCTTGTTGACTGCGGTGAAGGCACGCAAATGCAATTAAGCAAATACAAAATCCGCCGCAGCCGCATTAACCATATTTTTATTTCACACCTGCACGGCGATCATTATTTTGGATTGCCCGGTTTAATTACTGGCATGGGCCTCCTTTACCGTGAACACGATCTCCACCTGTATGCACCGCTGCCTTTGAAGGAAATTCTGGATAGTCAATTAAAAGCAGCAGATACACGACTTCCCTTTACATTGCATTTTCATGCACTCGAAAAGGAAGGAATAATTGCAGATGAAGAAAAATTTTCTGTAGCGTGTTTTCCGGTTTATCACAGGATTGAATGCTGGGGATTTATTATACGTGAAAAGAAAAAACCAAGAAAAATTGATAAAGACAAAGTAGTTCTATACGATATACCCCCTGTGTTTTACGACCACCTGAAAAATGGGGAAGATTATACCACGCAATCAGGTGAGGTGATTAAGAACGAATGGGTTACTCTTCCGGGCATTCCATCAAGGAGCTATGCTTATTGCGCCGATACTATTTATGCTGAAAAGCTTGCCTGCAAAGTACAAAATGTAAATATCCTCTACCACGAAACCACGTACCTGAAAGATTTAACTGAACGTGCTGCCAGCCGGTTTCATTCTACAACAGTGCAGGCCGCAAAAATTGCGCAGCTTGCCAATGCAAAAAAATTATTGATCGGACATTTCAGCAGCAAGTATGAAAAACTTGATGAATTTTTAATCGAAGCACAGCAGGAGTTTCCAAATGCGGAGCTGGCTGTGGAAGGTGTAACCTATATCATATAAACCTGCAATCTGCATTCCTTCGGAGCGGGTCATTTGTTAATTCAATTTATCCAAAGAAATAGTTATAACTGAGAACAATCAAATAATATTATGATTTTGGTCATGCTTCTCTCCTGAAGCCAAAACTAATTTTACGGCAAAATGGGAGGTATTATGAAATCAGTATTTAATGCCGAAATAAATGAAGTATTGCAGGCCATCCACTACCGCCCGGCGGTTTCGATCATTCTTCCTTTCGAACCAAAAATGAATTCCAGGGAAGAAATGGAGCGCCAGTTAAAATGCGCCTTAAAAAAGGTCGAAGATGAACTGAAAGAAAATTATCCTGAAGAGCTTTCAAAGCTTGTAATGCAAAAATTAAAATCCGTTGCAGGGAACCTTAATTTTAATACTTACAAAAAAAGCATTGCTATTTATGTTTCTCCTCTCTTTGAAAAAGTTTTATATCTCGATATTCCCGTTGAGGAAAAAATAATAGTGAATGACTCATTTGAGATAAGAGATATTGTGTATTCCAAAAAAGAATTACATAAATATCTTGTTTTGACTCTGAGCGGGGAAATGAGTAAAATATATTTAGGCAATACGACGCATTTTATTAAAGTAAAGTTCAATAGTGCAGACAATATCGCCGGATACAGGAATGATGTGCCAGAAAGGGTGGCAAATTTTTCAGATCCATCGCATCGAAAAGAAGTGATGCTTAAAAAATTTCTCAGGCATATTGATAATGGGCTTACAGTCTTATTACAATCTTATCAATTGCCGGTTTTTGTAACCGGGCCGAAAAAAGTGTTGGGATATTTTAAGGCAATCACCAAAAATGAAAAGAACATCAGTGAATACATACACGGCAATTATGAAGATGCGACCGAAGCAGAATTGCTTAAACTATTACAGCCTTATGTAAAAGATTGGAAAAAGGTAAAACTGGAAGACATATTACACCAGATAGCCAGGGCAAAAGATA
Source organism: Parafilimonas sp. (assembly GCA_023251275.1). Lineage (GTDB taxonomy): Bacteria > Bacteroidota > Bacteroidia > Chitinophagales > Chitinophagaceae > JAHEZC01. Next base: position 2,055 of record JAHEZC010000171.1, read on the forward strand.
CAGGTAAACTGGCATTTGGCATTACAGAGGTGTGGAAAGAAGCTACTCACAAAAAAGGGCAATTTCTCGCAGTGGAAAAAAATTATATGTGCGCAGCCGCACAAGGAAGCGATGAAGATATTATTTATGAAAAGCCAGACCCATACAGCAATTCGTTCTATATTAAAGATGCGGTGGATGATGTGATTGAAAAAGTATTGGAGAATGGCGGTGACGTTGAATTTGTTGATGAAGGAATGTTGAAAGAATTTAATCATATTGCTTTGATCGAATATTATTCATGACAAATAAATGCTTATGAAAACATTGATAGTACCAACGGATTTTTCACCTGTTTCCTTAAATGCTGCAAATTATGCTGCGGACATGGCACATGCAATCGGTGCAGATTTGATTTTACTGCATGTTATTCAGATACCTGTTTCTGTGGCTGAAATGCCTTTGTCAGAAATGACTTATGAGGAAATGATAAGACAGGCTGAAAAAGAAATACAAAACCTGAAAGATAAACTGGCCTGGCGCACCTCCGGCAAAATAAATATTACTGCTGATGTTTCTGCCGGCAGCATTGGGTTTCAGCTTCAGGAATTGTGTAAACGTAAGAAGCCATTTGCTGTCGTAATGGGTACTCAGGGTGCCGGGGCAGTGGAAAGATTTTTTATCGGGAGCAATACACTTACGGCAGTGCACACTATTCCATACCCGGTTTTAGTAGTTCCGGAACAGGCAGTTTTTAAAGAGATCAAAAAAATAGCATGGGCATGTGATCTGAAAGATGCAGATGAGCCATTTCCGCTGGATAATCTTAAAGAACTAATGTCAATTTTCAATGCCTCACTCGATATTCTTAATGTGGAATCAGGCGGTCATAAAATGACAAAAGATTCTGCAACGCAATCTGTGTCATTACAAAATCTGCTTGCCGGTTTTCATCCCAGGTTTCATTTCATATCAGAAGAAAGTGTAGAGGATGGAATAAATAAATTTACGGAAGAAAATCTTCCTGATCTCCTGCTTGTAATCCCCAAAAAACATGGCTTTTTCGAATCATTATTTCGCCGGAGCCAGTCAAAAAAAATTGTACTCCATCCGCATACTCCTGTGATGACCATTCATGAATAATTATTTTAAAAAACTGTTGTATATAATACATTCATATAAGCGGCTAAGATTGACATACATGAATTTTACCGGTTTGATTTTAGTTCAATATTTCCGGGTCTATGATGCCCATTTATTATCTTTGCCTGATGCAACTCCCTTCCTCTCTTTTGGAAAATGCTGTGAACGAATTTGCAAAACTTCCGGGCATCGGCAAGAAAACTGCGCTGCGAATGGTATTATACCTGCTAAAGCAGGATGTTGCATCTGTTGAAAACTTCAGCGAAATCATTGCCAAAATGCGCAGGGATATTAAATTTTGCCAGCGCTGTCATAATATAAGCGATGGTGATATTTGTGCCATTTGCGCCAATTCATTTCGCAACCAGCGGATCATCTGCGTAGTGGAAAATATCCGCGATGTAATTGCCATTGAAAGTACACAACAGTTTAATGGAACTTATCATGTACTCGGCGGTATCATCTCACCGCTCGATGGCATAGGGCCTGATCAACTCAATATAGAATCCCTCGTATATCGTACAGAAAAAGAACAAACGGAAGAACTCGTTTTTGCGCTCAGTCCAAATATCCAGGGAGATACTACAATTTATTATATTCAGAAAAAAATGCACCATCTTTCGTGCAGGGTTACTACCATTGCCCGTGGTATTGCATTTGGCGGCGAACTGGAATATGCTGACGAACTCACTCTGGCAAGAAGTATCAGCAACCGTTTGCCAGTTGAAAAATTTGTAAAACTGTAATTTTTTTTTAAAAAATAGAATCCCGCTTTTAGTGTTGACTTATCATCACTTGTTTTCTAATAGTATGATTGATTCCCGATCAAGTTCAGCTTCAATTTATTCCCGCACGGCATAAGAATCTTCGGGATTAACTACTTTCTCTTTCTATGCCATACCCGAAATATTAATTTCATTGCTGACATTCAAATCAACCATGAAAAAGAAATGGAAAATCATTATCATACTGGTTTCAATTGCATTTATCGCCGGTATCGGCTACGCGTTGTACATCCTCTATATGCCTGAAAGAGATGTAAGGGATGAAAAGGGAATTGAAATAACCGCAGTGGCTATTTTCGATTCTTTTACCAACAATGAAAACAAAGCAAATGCAGCTTTTTTAAACAAAGCTATACAGGTAACGGGAGTGGTAACAAATGTAAAGAAGAACCAGGCAGGTCAAACAGTTGTTATTTTAGAATCCGGCGACCCGGTATTCGGTGTTAACTGCACTTTTAAAGAAGACCCGGGAGCTATACAAAACGGCAGTACTATTAGTTTCAAGGGGATATGCACAGGTTTTCTGAGCGATGTGGTGATTAATGAAGGCATCCTTTTAAAAAAATAATCCGTTCTAAAAGATAGCTTCAATTGCACCACTATCAAATACAAATAATGAAAAAGAAAACTATCCTCGTATTTCCGGCATTTGTCATGGTATTGTTCTTTATAAAATGCACCAGCAGAAAAGAAGATATTGCCTACCCTCCGCCTATATGCGATACAAGCGTAGTACGATTGAGTGTTGAAATAAAAAATATACTCACTGCAAATTGCCTGGTTTGTCATGGTAACGATGTGTATGCATCTGATGGGGGAGGTTATCAACTGGAAAATTACGCCGTAATCAGTGCCCTTGCACGGGGTGGCACACTGCTGCATGCTATCACGCATGATGATCCCGATAACTATGTACCCATGCCAAAAAATGCATCGAGGCTATCCGATTGTGATATCAACAAATTCAGGGCATGGATAAACAGGGGAGCTAATGATAATTAGACTTAGTTGTTAATTCAAATAAAAGATTTTGTACAGATAAAATAAAATGAAAGCCCGATTGTTGAAGTGTACACAAATCAAATATCCAATGAAAAAATCAATGACCGTAGCAACTATGATTGCAATGATGGTCGGCTTTGCCTGTACACACCAGGCATTAAGCCCCGGAGGAAATGACAATAATACAGATAGTACCGGAAATTCCGGGGGGCCTGGTAACGGAGGATCGGGTGGGAATAGTGATACACTTGTCTGTTTTGAAGGAGATATTCTTCCCATTTTTATAAGCAGTTGCGCAAAGAGCGGTTGCCATGATGCTGCTTCAGGAAAAGAAGGTTATGTACTGAATAGCTATCAGAATATTACAAAAAAAGGCATTGTACCGGGAAAAGCGTCAGACAGCAAAATATTCAGGGTATTAACTGAAGACGGTGATGACCGCATGCCGCAAAGTCCATACCCGCCACTTTTAGCCTCGCAGATTGACCTGGTAAAAAGATGGATCAACGAAGGCGCAAAAAATACCGTGAATTGTATTGATCAATGCGATACAGCTTTATTTACTTATTCAGGTGCAGTTCGCCCGATTCTTGATGCTTATTGTGCGAATTGCCATTCGGGTTCCATTTTAAACGGCGGCGTTGATCTGGGGAATTATAACGGAGTAAATACAGCAGCTCTAAATGGCAGACTATTAGGCGCCATCACGCACAGTGCCGGTTATATTGCCATGCCGCAAGGCGGAAGCAGGCTGAGCGATTGTAACATAGCCCAAATACGTAAATGGATTAATGCAGGATCACCTGATAACTAAATTACATGAAAAAGAAAATAATCATATCAGCAACTTTGTTTCTTACCGTATTGGTTTTTACAAAATGTTATTACGATAAGGCCGACCAGGTATATCCCCAACCCCGCAATTGTGATACAACCAATATAAGACTAAGCGTGGAACTCAATTCAATTCTCAGCGCAAATTGTTTTGCATGCCATAGCGGAACTGCAGAGTCAGGCAGTGGCATACAACTGGACCAATATGCTGTAATTAAAACGTATGCCGATAATGGTCAGTTAATGTCAGCAATAACGCAGGATGGTAAAGTGTCACCCATGCCAAAAAATGCATCGAGGCTATCCGATTGCGATATCAACAAATTTGCGGCATGGATAAATAATGGCGCACCCGGTAATTAGTAAAATATAAAATAAATACTATGAGATTCATCGGTTTAATTTTTTTGGCAGCG
>JAHEZC010000172.1 GCA_023251275.1 Parafilimonas sp.
ATTGGCTATACCGATGTGATACAGGTGGCTATTCTTATTATGGGAGGTCTCGTCACAGCCTATCTTGCGCTTACATTACTTTCGGAACACTATGGCTTCGGAAAAGATATCCTGAAAGGATTGAGCCTTGTACGCGAAAAAGCACCTTCACATTTTCACATGATATTTGATAAGACCAATCCTTATTACAAAGACCTTCCCGGCTTATCCGTTTTGGTTGGCGGCATGTGGATCAACAATCTCAATTATTGGGGCTGCAATCAGTATATTACACAACGTGCATTAGGAGCAGATCTCAAAACAGCACGCAGCGGAATCTTGTTTGCCGCATTTTTAAAGCTGCTCGTACCGCTGATTGTCGTTATCCCGGGAATCACCATGTTTGTAATGCATCAGAATGGAATGTTTCAGCAGGAAATGGTGGACAGCAGCGGTGTAATCAAGCCCGACCATGCCTATCCGACATTAATGAATCTTCTGCCCGATGGCTTGAAGGGCCTTGCTTTCGCGGCACTCACTGCAGCCATTGTGGCATCTCTTGCAGGAAAGACAAACAGCATTGCGACAATCTTCTCATTAGACATTTATAAAAAATATTTTCACAAAGAGGCCAGTGAAAAGCAAATCGTAAAAATTGGCCGCATCACAGTGATTGTCGCAATGATATTGGCAAGTCTCGTAGCGCCTGCCTTAAAAAATTTGGACCAGGCGTATCAATTCATACAGGAATATGTAGGATTTATCTCACCGGGAGTATTCGCCATATTCCTGCTGGGCTTTTTCTGGAAACGCACTACTGCAAATGCTGCGTTAGCTTCAGCCCTGCTTACCATACCGCTCTCAATCATATTGAAATTTTTACCGGCTTGGACTAACGGGTCATTTCCCGATTATCCTTTTCTCGACCGCATGTCTATCGTGTTTGTAATACTTATTGTGCTGATTGTAATAATCAGCCTTCTCGATAAGCGAAACCAGGATCGTTCTAAGGCTTTAGAGATAGATACCGCCATGTTCCGGTCGTCTCCCGGCTTTATAATCGGCTCAGTAATCATCATTGGAATACTGGCGGCACTCTATACTATTTTCTGGTAAATTAAAGCCACAAAAATTTGTGTTGAATACAATAAATATTTTTTTTATCTTGCAGAAGTTTTTTAAGGGTTTAGGGTTGAAAAAAAGAAACTCCGCAATTCCTGGCGGAGTTTCGCTTTTATGAATACTTCACAAAGGCTGCTCACAAGCCTGATAATTATTTAATTGCACACAAAAAATTTATACCCGAATAAACTATATTTTCAATTTCAGGTCTTAGAAAAACTGTAACCCTGTTAAAAAAAATACGGCCTTCCCCCGGAAGGGTTGGCCGTTGCTACCTATGAAAAACACCAATTTCAGAGAATTATATCAGCGGGTAAAGTTATGAATAATATTAAATGGAATTTCCCGTTTTTTTTAAAAAGCTCTTGAATCTAACCGGCCAGCATGCATTAACCTGCAAAATGTTAAACGGAACCAGAAATAATTCCGGTAGCAGTCTTCTTACCGCGGCAATAGTTAACTTTGCATTCTAATCTATACACATGAAATTCGGAGTGGTTGTTTTCCCCGGCTCAAATTGCGACCGCGATATGCAGGATGCACTTCAAAACGATCTCGGCAAAGAAGTGATCATACTTTGGCATAAGGACAAAGACCTCAGTATGTTCACAACGGATGACTGCATTGTTTTACCTGGCGGTTTTTCTTTCGGTGATTACCTGCGATGCGGCGCCATTGCCCGCTTTAGCCCGATGATGCAATCTGTAGTTGATTTCGCCAATAAGGGCGGAAAAGTTTTAGGCGTATGCAACGGCTTCCAGATATTATGCGAAAGCGGTTTATTGCCGGGCATATTGCTGAGTAATGGTCAGCAACGGTTTGTATGCAAAAATATTTTTATGAAATATGATGAAGGGGAACCGCTGAAAATACCTGTTGCTCACGGAGATGGCCGATACTTTACTGAGGCCAAAATATTGGATGAACTCGAAACAAACAACCAGGTGATATTCCGTTATTGTGATGAATATGGAAACATTGATATAGCCTCAAATCCCAATGGAGCGGCAAGAAATATCGCAGGCATCCGCAACAAAGCAGGAAATGTATTTGGCTTGATGCCGCATCCTGAAAGAGCCAGTTCAGAAGCATTGGGCAATACAGACGGACGAAAAGTGTTCAGCATTTTAGGGTTGAATTAACAATCACAACTGAAAATAAAAACTATTTTCATCCGTATATAATTTTGTCAAAGGTTTAATAATGAAAAGACTTTTATCATCATTCGCAACTTTAGTTATTACGCTGAATGTATCAGCCCAGTTAAGCGATCCTGTGAAGTGGACTTTTGCATCAGCCAAAAAAGAAGATAAAATTTATAATGTGGTAATTACAGCAACTTTGCCGAAACCCTGGCATATTTATTCACAAACTACACCCCAGGGCGGACCCATTCCTACCAGTTTCAGTTTTAAAACCAACCCGCTTGTGGTACTTGATGGCAAGGTGAAAGAAGACGGCAAACTGGAAATAATACATGATGAAAATTTCGGCGTTGATGTAAAATATTATTCTGACAAAGTTGTATTTACTCAAACCATAAAACTCAAGTCTCCCGTAAAAACCAACTTTATGGGTACATTGGAATATATGGTTTGCAATGACTCTAAATGCCTGCCGCCCAAAAAGCTTCCATTCAATATTCAATTGCAATGAAAAAGAATTTCATTGTATTTCTTGCAATTCTTTGCAACAGTTCTCTTTCTGCACAAAACGATACACTGATAAAATGGAATATCCAGGTAAAACATATTAGGGACAGTTTGTTTGAACTCACTGCCAATACAACCATACCCAAAGGCTGGCATTTGTATGGCAAAAACCCTTCACAAGAATTGGAAGGGATTAAATTTATCTTCGATTATGAAAATGTCCAGTCCCGAAATCCTGTGCAGGTCAATCGTACTGCGGAAAAGATCAATGATCCTGCTTTTAAAAACGAGGAAATAAATGTTTATACAGGCACGATAAAAGCAATTCAGCAATTAAAAATCAATGGTGTAATACCTTCAGCTTTAAGAGGAAGCATCAGTGCTTTTCTGGGCAGGAATGATGAATTTTTGACTGCTGAACAAAGCTTCGAAGTTGCAATTGCCGGCGGTGGTAAAACTTCTGCTGATTCGCAGCGGATACGAATATCATCTGTTGATATTACTCAGCCGTTGGCAAACTGCGTAGAATCCGGGTCCCCGGATGATAGTTTATGGACCGTTTTTTTTCTTGGCCTCTTCGGCGGGTTAATTGCACTACTTACTCCCTGTGTTTTTCCAATGATACCGGTTACCGTTTCTTTCTTTACCAGGCGGTCAGGTACAGGGGGGCAAAGTATGCGCAATGGGGCGCTATACGGTTTTTTTATTTTTGTGATTTACACATTGATAAGCCTCCCCTTTCATCTTATTGGAAATGCAGATCCCGGAATTTTTAATACTATCGCTACCAATTCGACTTTGAATATTATTTTTTTCCTCGTATTTATTGCGTTTGCACTTTCTTTTTTTGGCTTTTTTGAGATTACGCTGCCATCACATATTGCAGGCAAAGCCGATTCAAGAAGCAATCTGGAAAGTTTGGGCGGAATTTTTTTTATGGCGCTTACACTTGTAATTGTTTCATTTTCTTGCACCGGCGTAATTCTGGGCAGCCTGCTGGTAGGATATTTAAAAAATGGTGCATGGCCCCTTACCGCTGGCCTGTCCGGTTTCGGCCTGGCACTGGCGTTGCCGTTTGCTGTATTTGCCGTTTTTCCCGGCTGGCTAAAATCAATTCCGAAATCAGGAGGGTGGCTGGATATAATAAAGAAATGCCTTGCATTTATAGAACTTGGGCTTGCATTCAAATTTTTATCAAATGCCGATCTTGTGATGCATTGGGGGTTGCTGAAAAGAGAAGTGTTCATAGGAATATGGATACTGGTCAGCATAGGATTGACCTTATATCTTTTTGGAGCTTTCCGCTTACCGCATGATGCGAAAGGCATGAAGATCGGGACCGGGAGAAAAATTGCAGGAATATTTACCACGCTTTTTACCTTTTATCTCATTCCCGGTATTACACAAACACCCTACGCAAATCTTCACCTGTTGAGCGGATTTCCGCCGCCGCTTAACTACAGTATATATGGAAAGGATAATGTACGGGGCAAAGGTCTTGAAGCAAATGTGATAAATGATTACGAAGCAGCGCTTCAATTAGCAAAAGAACAGAACAAGCTTTTATTGATTGATTTTACCGGCTGGGCATGTGTAAATTGCCGAAAGATGGAAGAAAATGTATGGACAAAGCCGGAAGTGTATAATTATATCCGGAATAATTTTATACTGGTATCGCTGTATGTGGATGACAGGCAGAAATTGCCTGTAGAGCAGCGCACTACTTATACAAAAAAAGATGGCTCAAAAAAAAATATTGAGACCAATGGCGATAAATGGGCAACTTTCGAAGAAGAGAATTTTATCCAGGCTTCGCAGCCCTTGTATGTGATACTTGATAATAATGAAAAGCTCATCAATCATCCTGTCGGATATACACCCAATGCAAAAGAATACAGGGAATGGTTACAATGCGGCATAGAAACTTCTGAAGCAAAAAAATGATCTAATATTAGTCAAAAAAAATCCCCTCTTACGAGGGGATTTTTTGGGGGACCTGTAATTTGGTTGTCATTCTGTTGTCATTTCGTGTTATGGCAAGATTGGGGAAATGTTACACAATTTGCAACAGAATGACAAGAACTTTTCTTCCCGCCTCTTTATCTTTCTGCAACGCTCAAAAGTATAAATAAGATTTTGGATTTCCTACAGGCTGATCTGCTTTTCCGTCATCATTTTCCGTAGATTTATCAACCCATACCGCATTCTTCCCAATGCAGTATTGATACTGCAGTTAGTGGCTTCGGCAATCTCCTTAAAGCTCATATCGCCGAAGTGTCTCAGCACAATTACTTCCCTCTGCTCTTCCGGCAGTTTTGACAGCATATTATGCACCCTGTCATAGCTTTGATATCGTACTAATTTTTGTTCTGCATTGTCACCAACAAAATGAATATAATCGAAAATGTCTTTGTTCTCCTGTGTCACGATGGTCGGAGTACGCTTAATCTTCCTGAAATAATCCACGCAGAGATTATGCGCTATCCGCATAGCCCAGGGTAAAAATTTTCCTTCTTCATTGTAACGACGGCAACGCAGCGTATCAATAATGCGCACAAAAGTTTCCTGGAAAAGATCCTCGGCAAGGTATTTATCCTTTACAATAAAAAGAATCGAGCTGAATAATTTGTCTTTATGCCGTGCAATGAGTGTTTCTAAAGCATTGCTGTCACCTTCCTGGAAGGAAAGGATTAACTGGATATCTGTGAACTGTTGGTACTTCCTCATAATAGTGCTGATTGGGGAGTGATGCACAGCCATCATTTAAGTGGTAAACTTCATGAATTGGCTTGAGTAAAGTTTATTCTTATAGGCGATGTTTTTGTGAAAGCAATGTGAATGTAAACAGATTATTTAGTTTTAGTGCTGCCGCTTTGTAAAAAAAATGTAAATAAAGGAAATTTTAATTAAAACTTAAGATGCCTTGAAATTATTCATAAATATCCGGATAAAGTTACATATAAACAATAAAATAAATTAAAGTGTATTTTTATCGGGCAGATATGATACAACGTGCAGCAACAAAAAGTAAAGCAGGTAACAAAAAAATAAATATTGATCCGCTTCATGATTCCATCCTTGTAAAAGGCGCAAGGATGCATAACCTGAAAAATATTACAGTTGAATTTCCGCGCAATAAGCTGATTGTCGTCACAGGAGTTTCAGGGAGCGGTAAATCATCACTCACCATTGATACTTTATTTGCTGAAGGGCAGTGCCGCTATGCAGAAAGCCTGAGCGCTTATGCAAGGCAATTCATGGCACGCATGGTAAAACCCGACGTTGACTATATCAAAGGATTATGCCCGGCCATTGCTATTGAACAAAAAGTTGTTACACGTACACCACGCAGCACTGTAGGCAGCATGACGGAAATTTATGATTATCTCCGTTTGTTATATGCACGTATTGGCAAAACTATTTCCCCGGTCAGCGGACGCGAAGTGAA
>JAHEZC010000173.1 GCA_023251275.1 Parafilimonas sp.
CAGGCGACCAAATATTTCTTTAAAAGTTTTCAATAAAAAATAAGTTTGAATAATGATTATTGATTATCTGTTTCTGTGAATCTTAAATAAGTTTGCAAACAATCTGGCATGTGATACTTCTGTTCTAATTGGCATCTCATAATGTCCAGTCAATCGGTTCAATCCCCTGCTTCATAAGTATTTCATTTGCTTTGCTGAAGTGACGGCAGCCGAAAAATCCTTTATCTGCACTGAACGGGGATGGGTGTGCAGCCTTTAATACATAATGCTTTGTTTCATCAATCAATACCTGCTTGTCCTGTGCAAATTTTCCCCATAATAAAAATACAATACCAGTCTTCTGCGAAGATATTTTTTTTATTACTGCATCTGTAAAATCCATCCATCCGATTTTGGAATGACTGGCTGGCTCATTAGCTCTTACCGTAAGTACGGCATTCAACAGCAATACACCCTGCAACGCCCATTTGGTGAGGTTACCGGTATTTGGCATTGGCATGCCTGTATCTGTATTAAGTTCCTTATAAATATTAATAAGCGACGGGGGAGGAGGTATTCCATCCGGAACTGAAAAACATAATCCATGCGCCTGCCCGGGCCCGTGATAAGGATCCTGGCCAAGCATCACTGCTTTCACTTTTTCAAAAGGAGTTTTTTCAAATGCATTGAAGATGAGTGATCCGGGCGGATAAATAATTTTCCCCTGTGTCTTTTCAGTTTTTAAAAAAAAGACAATCTGCTGAAAATAAGGTTTGCTGAATTCAGCCTGCAGCACTTCTTTCCAGCCGGCTTCTATCTTTACATCCATCGGTGATTTGGTTTGGCTGCAAACTAATTAAAAATTATTTTTGCCGCTATTCTTTATAAGCAGGCAGGAATCAGGAGCAGTAAGGAATTTGTAAAAAATAAATGGTCCGGTAGCTCAGTTGAATAGAGCAGCAGCCTTCTAAGCTGCGGGTCACAGGTTTGAATCCTGTCCGGATCACAGTAATGCTTTCGGTTGGAAACAGAAGCTCACCATTCAATTGATTGTGAGAGTTTTATTTTTCGGTTTGTCGCGGTTTTACTGTGTTTTTCCTGCATTAAAATATTTCTTTAATCCCGTATTAAGTGACTGTCAAAGCCTGCTGCTATAAGTTGCCCGTAAGCCTGCCAAACATCTGCAGGAATTTCCTGTAAAATCTGGAAACCTTTTGCCGGATAAAACTTTATCCGTTGAAGATCACCAACCATAATGTTGATCACTCTTTCAATTGGTATTTCTTCAGTCGGATATGCTTCGAAAGAAATTTGCGGAGAGGTAACGATCAATTTTTTATCGGGCCAGTGTTTCCTGAATGTGGCATAGCTTCTTCTTTCCATATAAGGCTTTTGCACAACGATAAAGGATTGAGGATCAAGGTTTTTTTGTGTAAGCAGTTGTTGTGTGAAAAGAATATTTTCACCGGTATTTGTTGATTTGTTTTCAATCAGAATTGCTTCAGCAGAAACTCCCATGCTTATAGCTATCGCAGCAAATTGATCAGCTTCTGTTTCCGTCCACAGCTCTTTTGTAAAGTTACCCAGGCCGCCGGAAAAAATAATCATTGGCGCCCATCCCTCAAAATACAATTGAGCCGCACGTTCAGCAACCCGGAGGTCATGACTGCCTAAAACAAAAATGCAATCTGCTTTTTCAAGTGCGTGATGCATGTGATGATAGTCCCAGAGTTTCTTTGCTGATTCAAGCGTTGTATTGTTGATCATAAGAAGCACAAAATACAGGATGAAAAATCATTGAAAATGATCAGACAAAATTTGTAAGGATTTCAAATAGTTTATTTTTTACCGCTTAATAATTCTTTCGATCCAGTCTTTTGTTTTATCTGTGAGTATCTGGGTGGTGTTTTGTTTTCCTGCTTTAAATCCATGATCCGCTTTTTCAATTTTTACGAGTTCAGCAAGGGGAAGCGATGCACATACAGACTCGATCAAATTCAAGGTGGCAAGTTCATCTCTTGTTCCCTGCAAAAATAACATCGGCGCCGTCACATCTTTTAAATGCGCTGCTCTTTCAACAGATGGTTTGCCCGGCGGATGCAAGGGAAAACCATAAAAAATAATTCCCCTGGCTTTGGTATCGTGGTGCGTTGACAGATACTGTGAACTCATTCTGCCACCGAAAGATTTACCCGAAACAAAAAGAGGAAGCCCGGGAAATAATTCATGCGCTTTTAACATGGCAGCTTCAATTGTTTGATGGGCGACAGCAGGGTTATCGGGCCTTCCTTTTTTATTTTCTGTAAATGGAAAGTTGAAGCGAAATGTGGCAATGCCTGCTTCTGCAAGTGAATTTGCAAGTGTGATCATGAAAGAATGATTCATGCCTGCACCTGCTCCATGTGCAAGCGTCATGATACACCTGCTTTTTTCTGAAAAAATATACTCCGCAGAAACGTTACCAATCGAATCAGAAATCTTTAGAGATAGAGATTGAATTTTCATTTATTTAATTACAATTTAGCAGGATAAAGATAAGCATGACGAAGCTACTCAATTATATATGTAATACCGTTAATTGCCTGTCGCCGGTTACCCGATTTTAATCCGCCGGAAAGTCGCAAATCGAATGATGTGTACCAGGTGTAATTATATGCACCGATACTTTTCAATTTACCTCTCAGTGATATATCATCAAAATTGGAATAGTAAGTAATGGAAGTGTTTCCAACCGATTTCAATTTACCTTTAAATGCCTCATTATCTATCGAACTAAAATAAGTAATTGTATTAGAGCCAATAGTCTTTATTTTTCCTGCGATTAAATCATCGCTGAATTTTCTGTAATACTCAAAAAAAAGGCTGCCTGCAGATCTGATTTTCCCGATATTTTCAGGATAATCGGTTGAAGGATAATAAACAAAATAACATGTGCCGATACTTTTTATTTTACCCCTGAAAGCCGGGTCAGATTCATTTGGGTAATATTCCACTCTACCCAGATAAGGTCGTAATTTCCGCGCGAAAAAATTTCTGTTATAAAGCGAGGATTCTTCCGTCCCAAATTCAATTATATTACCATCCTCAGAAATCCTTATCAAAATTCTTTCATTCGTCAATAACGAAAACCAGGAAAAGACTGAGCCCCCGGAAAAAGTCGCCTGGCTTAATTGCTGGGAATGACTGTAATAAGACAGCAGGGTGAATATTATAACCAAATATTTTTTTTCCATACGCCTGTTTTGGAAGCAACTGTCTATCTATTCAGAGAAGTTTGGCTGCCATTCTACTTCTGCAAAAGTCAAGTAATATATAGCAAATTCATCCAGTATATTGTAACTTTTACATTTAATATTCTGCTTTTGCAACAGGATAAAAATAAAATTTTGCGGGCTATTTCAACTTTTGTTTTTCAAACGTCTATGTACAAACCATTCTCATTAGCATAAATATTCCCGCATCTTAATACACACCTGCATAAAACAAATTGTGAATTTGTCCCGCAAGGATTTGATATTGGCAGCGGTGATTTATATTTTATGCTCCTGTTTTCACTGTGAATGCAGGTTCAAAAAATCATATCCTGTAAAATAAATACACCTGCCCCTGATAAATATCCCAATAAGGCCAGCCAGGTTATTTTTTTCAAATACCAGAAAAATTCGATCTTCTCAAGTCCCATCGCTGCCACACCTGCCGCTGATCCGATTATCAGGCTGCTGCCTCCCGTTCCTGCACAATACGCAAGGAACTTCCAGAAATAATGATCAGTGGGAAACAATTCCATACTGTACATACCCTGCGCTGCAGCCACAAGCGGTACATTATCTACTACTGCGGAAAGCAGCCCTATACAAATTGTGATCATGTTTATATTCCCGATCTTTTCATCCATCCACACAGCGGCAGTTGTAAGAATACCTGTTGCCTGCAAAGCAGCGATGCTTACGAGGATGCCAAGGAAAAAAAGCACACTGGGGGTATCTACTTTGCGTAAGGCATGGTTAACTGATAACAATCCCTTTTCTTCTTCATCTTTACCGCTGTGTATAATTTCAGTTATGATCCACATTAAACCCAAGCCCAATAAGATTCCCATATACGGAGGCAAATGTGTAATTGTTTTAAACACAGGGACAAATAACAAACACCCAATGCCTAACCAGAAAACAGTATTTCTTTCCCTGCTGCTTGTGGTGAAGTTGAAGTTTTTTTCGACTGATTTCGTTTTTTCGATTGTCCCGTTTAATTGGTAACTGACGATGGCAGCGGGCAACAACAGGCAGACAAGGCTTGGAATGATTGTTTGTATAATGATACTGCCGGTAGTTATCTGCCCGCCTATCCAAAGCATCGTTGTTGTTACATCCCCTATCGGCGACCAGGCGCCGCCGGCATTTGCGGCAATGACAACCAATCCGGCAAATAATAACCTTTCTTCTTTCTTTGTGATCAGTTTGCGAAGCAGCGAAATCATTACAATAGTAGTGGTAAGATTGTCCAAAACTGCTGAAAGAATGAAAGTAATAAATGCTACTAACCAAACCAGCTTTTTTTTGCTGCTGGTTTGAATACGCTGTGTAATGATTTCAAATCCATCATGTGCATCAATTAGCTCCACAATAGTCATGGCGCCGAGTAAAAAAAACAGGATGCCTGCTACATCACCCAAATGTTCTGTAAGGAATTCGACAGGTATATGTTTGTCGGCGGAGAATACTGCATAGAGCGTCCAGCAGAGGACACCGGTAATCAGGGCTGACGCAGCCTTATTCACCCTTATTGGATGTTCAAGTGCAATAGCTGCATAACCCAGGATAAAAATAATTGCTATAAAAGTAGTCATATTGAATTTTTCATTTTGTTATTGCCCAGCCAATCAATGCTGTCTTTAAAGTTTGTAAACAAATTATTTTCGGGAATAAGATCCGGAATCATACGAATGCGCCTGAGCATATTTTCCGGTTGAGTTTGCAGGCCGGTGAAAAGCACATCAACTCCTTTTTGCTCCAGCGATAGAATAGCTTCCTCCAGTGCGTATAATCCTGTTTGATCAATGAATGGTACTTTTTTCATCCGGATAATTACAAACCTTACTTCCGGCAATTCTTCTATCATTTTCTGAAAACCGGCTGCAAAGCCAAAAAAAAGCGGGCCGTCAATACGTTTTACAAAAACCTTTTTAGCAAAGGCTGCCGGTATTTGTTCATCATACCAGCCTATTTCATCTTTATAGGTTTCCAGCCTGGTAACTTCAGTCTTCTCTTCTACTATTTCACTCATTTTCTTCATAAATAAAATAGCCGCCATCACCATCCCGATGCCGACTGCCACCAAAAGGTCGAGAAATACAGTTACTGCCAGAACAATGATCATGATAGCAGCATCAGCTTTTGGCACTTTGGCAATGTGCCTGAAGCCTTTATAATCGAGTATGCCGATACCGACTGTAATTAGAATACCTGCCAACACTGATTTCGGAATAAATGCAGCATATTTTCCTGCTCCTAAAAGAATTGCCAGCAAAACCAGCGCATGTATTACACCTGATACCCGGTTTCTTCCTCCTGAACGGATATTTACCAGTGTTCGCATAGTGGCGCCCGCACCTGGTAAGCCTGCAAACAAACCACTTATGCTGTTTCCGATACCCTGCCCAATGAGTTCACGATTGCTGTTATGCCTTGTTTTGGTAAGGTTATCTGACACTACGGAAGTGAGTAATGAATCTATGGCTCCCAAAGCTGCTAAGGTGATAGCCGCTTCTAAAATGGTCATATACACCTTGGTATCCACGGATAAAATCTCACCGGTTTTTAATGCTGGGAATCCCTGTGGAATATCCCCGATCACAGGTACCTCATTGCCAAGAATGACCGACAGAACTGTTACCAGCAATAAGGCAACCAGCGTACCGGGAACAGCTTTGGTAATTTTCGGGAAAATGTATATGATGGAAATAGTAAGTGAACTGTAAAAAAGCGCCCAATAATTAATGTTAGCCAGCGCCGGTAGGATTGATGTTACGACATCAAGGGTTTTTTGAGGCGAAGCCTGACCGATTGCCGGGAATACCTGGAGAAGAATAATAATCACACCGATCCCGCTCATGAATCCCGATATTACCGGGTATGGAATATATTTGATCAGGCTTCCGATCTTTAAAATACCCATAACGACCTGGA
>JAHEZC010000174.1 GCA_023251275.1 Parafilimonas sp.
AAGGCAGCCAATATTGGTGATGAGTTGTCTTTGCATAGGGCAATATTACAAAACCATTAACAGGTTCGTTCAGTAATTTGCATCCGAACATGAATTTTACGGGGATTGTGATGAAACAGTTGACTTTCTTTTTCTGTGGAGTTATTTTAGTTTTTTGCCTGCATGCGCAGGTGCGTCCGAAGATTGGCCTTACACTAAGCGGCGGCGGTGCAAAAGGCCTGGCGCATATCGGCATTTTAAAAGCTATTGACATAGCAGGCCTGAAAGTAGATTATGTAACCGGGACAAGTATGGGCGGAATTATAGGTGCAATGTATGCAGCAGGCTACTCCGCTGATACCATTGAAAAAATAGCGAGGAGTACCGACTGGGACCTGCTTCTGACCAACTCTGCTTCTCTTCGTTCACTGATAATTGATGAAAAAGATGAGTATGATAAGTATGCCATTGAACTACCCTGGATCAATAATGGCTTTCGCCTGCCAAGTGGTGTATTGGAGTCTGAAGAATTATGGCTAAGGTTAAGCGAGTATTATTTCCCATTATATAAGATCAAAGACTTTTCAAAATTCCCCAAAGGTTTCAGTTGCATTGCCACGGATGTTTCTACCGGGGAGGCTGTTGTAATGGACACAGGAGAAATAGTACAGGCTGTGCGCAGCAGTGTAGCAATTCCTTCGGTGTTTACTGCCGTAACTTATAACGGCAGGAAGTTTACGGATGGGGGTGTTACGCGGAACTTCCCGGTGAGCGATGCAAAAAATATGGGCGCAGATATTGTAATAGGCAGCAATGTTGCCGGTGGGTTGCTGCCCAAAGAAAAGATCAATAATGTTTTCCAGGTAATGATGCAGGTGGCTTTTTTCAGGGAAAACGAAGATTCAAAAAAAGAGAAACAACTATGTGATATCTACATACCTCATAATCTGGTAAATTATAACATGGGCAACTTTGCTTCGTCCAATGAAATATTGGAGGAAGGAATAAGAAAAGGCGATTCAATTCGTCCGCGATTAAAAAAATTAGTTGATTCTCTCAACGCAATCTATGGCGCACAGAAATTTTCAGTCAATGACCTGCCGCAGGTCGATTCTGTCAAAATCACAGCTTTGGAAATTAATGGACTGCACCAGACGAGTGAATCTTTTTTTCTTCATCGCATGGAGTTCGAAAATAATAAATCCTATACTGCCCCTGATCTCTCGGCACATATAAGAAAAGCGTTTGGTACACGCTACTACCGGAGAATTATTTATTCGCTGCGGCCTTTGCCTGACGGATCATCTAAAATTATTTTTGACGTGGAAGAAAATCCGCTCACGTTTGCCAAACTTGCTATAAACTATAACAGCTTCACGGGTATAAGCTTGATCGGCAATCTTACATCAAGAAACTTTTTTATCCCTTATTCAAGAAGTCTTGTTACCGTAAACATAGGAGAAAATATGCGAATCAAGGGAGAGCATCTCCAGTATTTTGGGAAATTCAAAACACTTTCACTTGATGCGGTTATTCAGGCAGAAAACCTGAAAATCAATACCTATAATAATTTTATTAAAGACGGCGTATATCATCAAAACTATTTTCTTGCTGACATGAATGCGAGGGTTGCATTAAAAAGAAAATTCTCCATGGGCTTCGGCACACGCTTCGAAACATTTTATTACAAGCCGGACATTACCTCAAAGTTTGAATTCAGAGGGCGAAATAGTTTATTCAATTCTTATATGTCGCTCAGGCTTAATACACTTAGCAATGTAATATATCCCAGGAGGGGATCAAAGGTGGATATAGAGGCAGGTTATGTATATACACAGAAACCACATCTTAATTTTTTCAGTGACGGCGAGCCTATCACCAATCTTGACTCGCTTGGATTTAACTTCAACAATTTTGTCCGCACCAGGGTAAATTATGAGCATTACTACCCGATCGCGAAAGGTTATACTTTTATGACGCAGATCCAGGCAGGACTGAATTTTAATCAACAGGAAAGTGTGCTGAACGATTATTTCATCGGCGGGCTGACAAGTACATTCCGCAACCAGATCACTTTTGCAGGCCTCAATGAAGGTGAAGTGCTTTCCAGCAGTGTGGCTTCCTTGTTACTCGGACTCCGCTGCCAGCTTTATAACAATTTGTACCTTATCGGAAAAATAAATGGCCTCTATTACAATTTTATCGGAAGTAATAAAAATCTGCGTAACCCGAATTTTCTTGCAGGTTACAGCGCTACTTTGGGGTATAATTTTGTGCTGGGCCCGCTGGAGCTAAGTGTTATGTACTGTGATCAATCACAAAAACTTTCGCCTTATATAAACCTGGGAATACCATTCTGAACCACAGTTAATGGTTAAGCTATTACGGGGCACCGACAAAAAAATAGGGGTCAGACATCTGCTATTCTAAACGGGAATATCTCCACATGCTCCCATACTTTACCCGTTATATAAGGATCTTCCTGTAACCATTGCTTTACTGTTTCTATATTTTCAAGCTGTACAACCAGCATGGAACCACACATTTTGTTTTCCTCATTCAGTTTGGCGCCGCCTGTAATAAAATGACCTTCCGCTTTTTCTCTCCGCATTCTCTTTAAATGTTCTTCTCTTACAGACAGTCTCCTTTTTAAGGCATCCGGATCTGTGTAATCTATGGCAAGAATAAGAAATTGAGGCATAGCCTGGATGTTGACATGAAATAAAAAAGCAGGCAAAAATTATTACGTATTATATAGTCTGAAATTTTTTTTAATAAAGTGGTGTTTTTACTCCCATCAATAGTGCATTTCGGGCAACAAAAAACCTCCCTGTAAAAGGAGGTGTTGTGCCCGGGACTGGATTCGAACCAGCACATCCTTGCGGACGCTGCGACCTGAACACAGTGCGTCTACCAGTTTCGCCACCCGGGCCATTTTGCTTTCAAAGTTTACGGTTTCAGGCTCAAAGTTTTTGTACTCAACTACGTTTAAACATTCAGCCTTACCTATAAACTGCAAATGTAAAACAACGGAGCCTTCCAGACAAGGGAAGTTTATAATACCATCAAACTGCAGCCGCGTATATCGCTGTTATCCATTCGTCCTGATACTTCAAAGCTTCCGTCTTCCTCAACTATCCCAATGTCTTCAGTGGCAATAAATGAGCAACTGTAAATATTGGCCAGATCAATGATGTTCAGGATTCCCCTGCCTGAAAGACTTATTTGCATGGGATCTTCTTCGTTTCGTACCAATACTTTCATCCACGGGGGGCAAAAAAATTTTCCATCTCCTCTCGAATAAGCCTGGCTTAATAATTCAGTCATTCCGTATTCTGAATGAATATTATCAACTCCAGTCTTTTCCTTCAACATATCATGAACTTCCTGTCTTGTCAATTCTCTTCGACGGCCTTTCATACCGCCGGTTTCCATCACCACAGTACGGTGCAATTTAAGAGAATAGATTTCTGCAAAATCAAGCAGGCCAAAGGTTACACCTAATAGTAATGTTTTTTGTCCTGCACTTTCCAATTCACTTAAAACATCGTATAACTTATCAAAATTGTATATATAAAATCCGTTAAGCGGATGATTGGAAAATTGAATCAGTTCCTCTGCCATCATCACAAGAGAAGAATTTTTGCGTTCAAGATATGAGGGAAGCAATGCAATCACACACCAACTCTTAATGTCGCCGTAGAACAATTCAAAGCCTTTCAGGAAACTTTTTCTGTAAACAGAAACATCCTTTACAAAATGACTGCTTACAGTTGCCTGGGTTGTGCCGCTGCTTTGAAAAACAGTCTCAGGTTCAAAATCTCCGCAAACAACATTATGTGTTTTGAAAAATGAAATGGGCAAAAACGGGATAGCCGCGACTGAAGTTGTCTCCCCTGGCTTATTTTGCATCATATTACACCATTCCCGGTAAATCGCATTATGCTGATACTGGTAACGAAATACTTCGAACACTTTTTCGTTAAAAGGTACTGCAACATCAAAAATATTGTTAACAAGCAATGCCTGCTCTGTTGAATGATGGTTTGTTTTCTTTAAATTTGGCACGAAAGACATAAAGATGAAAGCAAAAGTATTAATCATAGCGTTTATATTGATTGGAATAACAGCCTGTACCAAAAATCAGTTTACCACTGCGCCAAAGCTGACTTTCAAACAGGTAAACACTCAGGAATTGTCTCCGGGCCAGGTAATCGAATTTCAATTGGAATACACCGATAAGGAAGGGGATATCCAGGATTCTATTTATATCCAAAAACTTGCTAAAAATTGTGTGGCCAGTAATTTTGAAGGGCTTTACGCTATGCCCTCCGATGTGCCTGTACAAAGCAATACAAAAGCTGAAATTGATATCAGGTTTGCTTATGGAACCAATCTCGGTTATCCTGCCATCAAAGAACCTGCCTGCCTGGGGCAAAACGACACCTGTGTTTTCAGGTTTGTGCTCAGCGATAAGGAGAAGCACAGCAGTGATACTATTTTATCACCTGAAATTATTTTGATTAAAAGATAATCATTGTTCAGAAAGCTGATAGAAACTGTTTTTTACGGAAATTATTTTTATGGTTTTTGCACCGCAGCCCTTTCTGCGGAAGCAAGCGTACAACAGGAATATCCGTTAAACAGCTTTTTGTATTACCTGTTCCTGTTTTCTGCAATTGTCATTTATTATACAAAAGCATATACGGGTGAACCTCCGGTTCATACTGCAAACAAACGTACTCTTTGGTATTTGAATAACCGGAAATTTGTCCGGCAAACACAATCAGTTTTCTTTATTGTGTTTCTTGCATCAGGTATATTACTCATCATTCAGCATTATAAAAACATTTCTCAGACAGAGGTTTGGCAATACATCCTTATAGGTCTGTTTCCGCTTGTGGCTTTATTATATTATGGCGCTTCGTTCAAACCTTTGCAGAAATTCAGCCTGCGCAAAACAGGATGGCTTAAGCCTTTTATCATTGGCTTTGTATGGGCAGGGATTGTAACCATTTACCCATTGCTATTTCAGCAATTGGAAACAGGTTCATATTATGCTGTTTCACTTATCGGAATATGGTTCTTTGTTAAAAATTTCATGTTTATATCTGTGCTCTGTATTATGTTTGACATTAAAGATTATGCCGCCGATCATAATGTGCAACTTAAAACTTTTGTGGTGCAGGTTGGCTTGAGAAAGACCATCTTTGTTGTTATTATTCCGCTCAGCATATTCGGTTTTATCGCCTACATCATATTTGTAATGGCCAACCATTTTCCCCTAATCAGAATTATTTTCAACAGTATTCCTTTTTTTCTTTTAATTTGGGTTGCCTGGTCATTGCAAAGACGAAAATCTATTTTATATTATCTTGTGATCATTGACGGCTTGATGCTTGTAAAAGCATTTTGTGGTATCTTGGGAGTTCTGTTAGCTAAATAATTTTTATGGCAAAAGAAAAAAAAACGAAGTCAAAGGCAAAACCTGTATTAACCGATGCCTCCCTGGAATTTTTAAAAAAATATATCAACAATCCATCACCTGTCGGCTTTGAAAGCGGCGGGCAGAAGTTATGGCTCGAATACCTGAAACCTTTTGCGGATACGCATTTCACAGATCCTTATGGCACTGCTGTAGGTGTAATAAATCCGGCTGAAACTTTTAAAGTAGTACTTGAAGCGCATGCCGATGAAATAAGCTGGTTTGTGAATTATATCACTGACCAGGGAATAATTTACCTGAAAAGAAACGGTGGCGTAGATCCGCAGATAGCTCCTGCCAAAAGAGTGATCATACATGGAAAAAAAGGCCCGGTAAAAGCGGTGTTCGGATGGCCCGCCATTCATACACGCATGGCACAGCCTGACCAGAAAGAAACACAGCCGAAGGTGGAAAATTTATTTCTCGACTGCGGGGCGCGTACCAAAAAAGAAGCAGAACAATTAGGGGTACATATTGGAGCGGTAGTTACTTATGAAGAAGGATTTGATACTCTGGCACATGACTATTTTATAGGACGTGCATTCGACAACCGCATCGGCGGATTCATGATCGCAGAAACGGCAAGACTGCTTCACGAACACAGAAAAAAATTACCTTATGGATTATATATAGTAAATGCAGTGCAGGAAGAAATCGGCTTACGCGGTGCAGAGATGATTGCAAGAAGAATAAAGC